>JASKZZ010000210.1 GCA_030147335.1 Herpetosiphonaceae bacterium
TGTATCGCGTGCAGCCATTTATTAGCTCGTTGCAACCTCAAGGCGCGGGTAACGGCGTGTGGCGGGTTGGGCTTGGCGAATGGGCGGCAGGCGAAGCGCAATCATTCATGATCGAGCTAGTCGTACCACCAGCAACTGCGGGCACTCATCCCGTTGCACGAATCGACCTTCGGTATGACTTGGTTGGCGTAAGCGCAAGCCAAGGGGCGGCATCAGCAGTTGTACAGCTGCCCGCCGTACCCAAAGCCAGCACAGCGGTTGACCACGAGGTACGCAAGGCATTGGAGCGAGTCGTCGCGTACCAGCTCCAGCAGCGCGCATGGCAATCAGTAGCCGAAGGCCGGATCGACGACGCCACCAAACGACTACAAACAGCCGGTACACATCTTTTCAATGCAGGTGAAGTTGCCCTAGCTGAGACTGTTCATGCCGAAGCGACACGGCTGCTCCAAGGCGGCTCGACCAGTGCCGACGGACGAAAACGCATCAAGTATGGAACTCGCGGATTAGTTGCTGGCGCATAGGTTGGACAACCATCCATCCGTCGTCAGTTCGTGTAGCAAAGATCAACATATGCTCTGCCACAGCTGCCATCACCAAAATATTTTCGGCGCGATATTCTGCCTCCACTGTGGCACGAGTATGTTGCCGCAGGATCGTAAGCGCGATACAACCGCAATGCTTGGAAGCCGCCCTTCCGCTAAAGCCGTATCGAACAGCACTGCGGGCGGCGCATCATCCGACCAAGCAGCTGAGCGGCGGCTCCGCGCGACGATCATTAACAACGGTCGGCATATTAATCTACCACTTGCTGTTCCTGTGTTGATTGGTCGGCAAGATAGCGCCCGAGGCTTTTTTCCAGACCTGGATCTCAACAATGATGGCGGCTACGACAGTGGCGTTAGTCGCAAGCATGCCCGGATTTCAGTCAACGGCGAAGTCGCGTATGTTGAAGACCTCGAAAGCGCAAACGGGACCTTTATCAACGACCAGCGACTGCAACCACGCACCCCTCATCGTCTCAAGCCGTCAGATGAGCTGCGTCTTGGCTCGCTGATTTTACGTGTCGAACACATTTAACATTTGGAACCGGCAACCAAGAATCAAGAACCAAAATCACGTTGGTCGGATTCGGATCTCAATTCTCGGTTCTTGGTTGTAAAACTACGAGGAACATATGGCACGCACAGTTATTATTCACATTGTCGGCGAAGATCCCGTGCTAGGCGAAATGGAAAACGAGCCACAGACCACCGATAACTTCATCATGGTCAGTAACTTACGCAAACGTGATGGAAAAGACGTACATTATCTGTCACCGGGCGTACAAACAGTTGCTTTTCCATGGAGCCGTATAACGTTTCTTGAGTTTATGGTCAACGAAGAAGAGCGCGGCAAGGTACTTGACTTCTTCCGCCTGGATTAGCAGCAATACGTTACCCAAAAAGGGTCGAAGGTTATGTTAGCCTTCGACCCTTTTTTATTGCTAACGGGACCTGAGGTAGCATCTAGCCTTGCTCATACACAGTGCGTCCACCAACCATGGTTTGCGCTACTTCCATGCGCCACAGATCGGCAGGATTTACAACAAACGGGTCGGCATTCAACACAACAAGGTCCGCGCGCCGTCCGGGCGTAAGCATACCTTTGAGCTGAGTTTCATTTGACGCAACGGCTGGACCAATAACATAGCCCTCCAGTGTTTCTTCCAAGCTCAGAGCCAGCTCACGATGCCAACCTCCGGGCGGCAATCCATCTTGCCGTTCGCGTGTCACCGAAGCATGAATACCAGCCCATGGATCAATCGTTTCAACCGGCGCGTCTGATCCAAATGCAAGCACTGCGCCTGCTTGCTGTAGTGGCTGCCAGGCATAAGCCCACGCGCTCCGTTCGCCTCCCAGCAGTTGCTCGGCAATCTCCATGTCGGATGTGCAGTGGACCGGCTGCATGGAAGCAATGACATTGAGGGCTGCAAAGCGCGGCACGTCGGCGGGATCAAGGTGTTGCGCGTGCTCGATACGATTTGGCAGCGCGGGAGGAGGAGCATCACTACCGGCCAGATCCCGGCGTGCAGCCTCGATTGCGTCCAACACCGTTCGATTTGCTCGGTCGCCAATTGCATGGATTGTAACGGCAATGCCATGTGCGTTGGCTTTACGCACCGCAGCATACAGCTCTTCTTCGGGAATAGTTGGTATGCCGTAGTTGGTAGTGCTGCCGGCAAACGGAGCAAGCATATGGCAGGTACACGAGCCAAGCGAGCCGTCGCTAAAAATCTTAACGCCGCCAATACGCACCCATTCATCGCCGAAGCCGGAGCGCACACCCAATGCAAGGTAATCATCGAGCTGGCGATACGGCAGATGAAACAAGCAGCGCGCGTTGAGCTGATTGGCAGAACGAAGCATCTGCAATGTTGCCAATGTTTCAGGACCCTCGGGCATATGCAGGCTGGTCAAGCCACGGGCATTGCACTCCTGGATAATCGAACGCAACGCTTGGATATTTTCCGCTGTTGAAGGCTTCGGCACCACCTGCCACGCCAGATCGTTCGCGTTTTCCAACAGAATACCTGTGGGCTGGCCACGCTCATCGCGCTGGATCAGGCCGCCATCGGGATCGGTGGTACGCTCGTCAATACCGGCAAGTTCCATCGCTCGCCCATTGATCCAAACCGAGTGACCATCCTTTCGAGACAAAATGGCAGGATGCCCAAATGTGACTCGATCCAGGTCTTCAGCGGTTGGCCAACGATAGCCCCATAGCGAATGGTTCCAGCCATGGCCGCGCAGCCAAGCACCTTCCGGCAACTGTTGAGCACGTTCGCGGATCAGCTCCAACGCTTGATCGAACGAGCGCACGTTGTCGAGATCCACATTTTGACGGTTCAGCCCGGTCCACAGCAGATGAATATGGGCATCCGTCAACCCAGGAACAAGCGCCCGTCCTGCTAATGATACATCCTCATAGCCTGGGCGAAGGTGTTCGCGAACGTCTGCAGCACTTCCTACCGCCACAATCGTATCGTCACGAACCACAAGTGCTTCGGCCTGCGGTTGCTGGGGATTGAGCGTATGAATTGGTCCACCATGGAACAGGATGTCAGGCATGTGATCTCCATCATAGAAACGAAAGCGGAAAAGGGTTGCTCAACGCTATCCTTCGTTCCTCAAACGCTGGATGGCAACCGCAATTTCGGCAGCAACGCGGGCATTATTTTTGAGCAGTGCAATATTAGCGACAAGGCTTTGTCCACCTGTTTGGTCCTTGATCGCCGACAACAAGAACGGCGTGACCTGTGCGCCATGAATACCGGCCTCATCTGCGGCTTTGAGCGCTTGCGCGACCGCTTCCTCGATCTGCGTAGCAGGCAGGGCGGTTTCGGCTGGTGGTGGCACTGTGACCAACATGCCGCTGCCTCTGCCAATTTCGAGATGAGCTAGCCACATTGCGGCTACCATCTCGACAGTATCGGCACGAGCGGTCAATTGTAGACCACTACTGTGAGAGTAAAATGCCGGAAATTCGTCGGTGCCATAGCCGACCACAGGAACGCCCATTGTTTCAAGCACTTCCAACGTAGCAGGCAGATCGAGAATGGATTTTGCACCCGCGCAAACAACCAGTACCGGCGTTCGGCTTAGTTCCGTAAGATCAGCGGATACATCCCACGTCTCACGAGCACCGCGATGGACACCGCCAATTCCACCGGTAGCAAAAACATCAATAGCTGCGGCGTGGGCCAAAGCCATTGTTGCAGCAACTGTTGTCGCGCCATCACGCCTGGTTGCAACAGCAACAGCAATATCGCGCCGTGATAGCTTTAACACGTCGCCACGGGTTGCGAACCGCTCAATCGCAGCATCGTCGAGACCAATGGTTGGCGTACCAGCAACGACGCCAATCGTAGCAGGCTGCGCGCCGCCTTCACGCACCACCGCTTCAAGCGCATGAGCAACCTCACCATTTTGCGGATGCGGCAGACCGTGAGCAATAACGGTTGATTCAAGTGCAACGACGGCTTGATTTTCAGACTGCGCACGTTTCACATCGGGATGAAAAGATAATTGAATCATAGGTTTCAGGTTCCAGATTTCGGTTTGTTCCTGCCTCGCAATCGCCTGTTCTGTGTTGTGTATCCTGCGTTTTCTTGTTCCTAGTCTAACCGGGTAACAACGGCTTGACAAGCACGGATGCAGCCTCTATGATTCGCGCAACGACATTGATGGGGAATAGTACGCTGGATTCTGATATGCAGCGAGCCGCCGAGAGTGCAAGGGCGGCTGTTGGGGCCAGCGGAATCCACTCCTGAGTTGCAGATAGAACAGCGAAGGTGTAAGCGAATGCTGCGCTTCGCTCGAAGTCTTGTCCGGTTCGCCTCCGTTAGCAGGCGCTTCAAGGTCGCTCACCGTATGATGGGCGACAAATGAAGGTGGCACCACGAATGGTTCAAGCCCTTCGTCCTTCGCGGACGGGGGGTTTTTAAGTTTGTCTAGGCGGAGTGTTATTCATGATCGACATGCAGGCGACGACTCGCGCTGCGACTCGTCCTGACGAGGCACATCCAGTTATTTCGGTCGTTGCTCCGGTGTATAACGAGGCGCCGACATTGCCACTTTTTTGTGAGCGGGTCATCAACAGCCTGGAACCACTTGGCAGGTCGTTTGAGGTTGTGCTGATTAACGACGGCAGCCGCGATCGCTCATTGGAAGTGATGGTCGAGATGCACGAGCGCGATCCACGGATCAAAGTCATCAACTTTTCGCGCAACTTTGGTCACCAGATCGCAATCACAGCCGGTATCGACTATGCACGCGGCGCTGCGGTTGTTGTGATCGACTCAGACCTGCAAGACCCACCCGAAGTAATCCCTGACATGATCAGCAAGTGGAACGAAGGCTTCGGTATTGTTTTCGCACAGCGAGCCGAACGCGAAGGCGAGACATGGTTCAAGAAAGCAACGGCGGCATTCTTCTACCGATTGATTCGGCGTATCACCAATGTTAATATCCCGGTCGATGCCGGCGACTTTCGGCTGATGGACCGCAAGGTTGTCGATACGCTGCGACGGATGCGCGAGCACCATAGATTTATGCGTGGGCTGTCGGTTTGGGTTGGCTTTAAGCAGACCGGCGTTGAGTACAAGCGCGCGCCACGACACGCGGGCGAGACCAAGTATCCCCTCAGCAAAATGATACGTTTCGCGCTGGACGGCATTACCAGCTTCTCGTACTTGCCGTTACAGCTGGCAACCTACTTCGGCTTCTTGATTGCAGCGATCAGTATGTTGGCGCTGATCGCCGTGATTATTCTGCGGCTTGCCAGCGGCGTCGGGATTGCAGCCGCTAACGGAGCGTTCTACGGCCAGGCATCGACGCTTGTGAGCGTGCTGTTTTTGGGTGGCATTCAGCTTATTTTTCTGGGCATCATGGGCGAATATTTGGGCCGTATCTATGACGAAGTTAAGCGCAGGCCGCTGTATATCGTGGCAGACGTGATGGGCCTTGATGAAAAGCCGGACATTGACACATGAGACGAGTCGTTGAGCGAGTGATGCAGCAAGCTTATCCAGCAGCGCTCGCTATCCGTCATCTTGGACGCAGGATTGCGCGGCCAGTAACGGTTGGCGTACGAGCGCTGATTGTTGAAGACGGCCAGGTACTGCTGGTACGAACACATGGCAGCCAGAAATGGATAATGCCCGGCGGCGGCGTTAAGCGTGGCGAATCGTTGCGGACAGCGGCAGAACGAGAAGCACGCGAAGAAACCGGCTGCGTAGTTGAAAGCGAACGGTTATTGGGCATCTACATCAATGTCCATGAAGGAATGACCAATCATGTCGCCGTTTTTGTTTGCCGTCCGCTCAATCCGCCTACAATCACCCTTAATTTGGAGATTGCCGAAGCGCGCTACTGGCCGGTCGA
>JASKZZ010000284.1 GCA_030147335.1 Herpetosiphonaceae bacterium
AGGAACAGGCGCTACTGTCGGCAAAGTGTTAGGGATTGATCATGCCGTAGCAGACGGCATCGGCGTTGCTTCGATCACGTTGTCAGATGGAACAATCATCGCTGCAATTATGGCAGTCAACTCGTTTGGCCACGTTGTTGAACCGCGAACACAACAAATTATCGCTGGGCCGCGAAATGCGAATGGCACATTCATTGACTCGGTTGACCTGATACTTACAAGATCCGCGCCCCTTGTTCCCACAGCTGGCGAAAACACCACCATCGGCTGCATCATTACCACGGGACGCCTCGACAAATCCGGTTGTTGTCGTGTAGCAAGCATGGCTCACGATGGACTCGCTCGCACAATCCGTCCAGTTCATACCCAGTTCGATGGTGATACGCTCTTCGTACTCTCCGCCCCAATCGATCATGCTCCTCACGCTGATGTTAATATCATAGGCATTGCTGCCGTAGAAGTCGTCTCGCAGGCGGTCGTACAAGCCATCAGTTATTCAAAGCACTCTGTCTGATCACACAAGTTTCCCCACTTCTACCTCAAAATCTTCTCCAATACAGTCTTTGACAGCTGCAACCATGGACCCGCCAGTACATGATCGGCTAGAAAATGAGTATCAAATGGTACCAAGTTGCAGCTAGACGAAGCGGATACGTCTAGTGTACAATAAAACTTGAAACTTATTCATATCCGCGCCGATCCAAAGGAGGACCGCCGTGGTAAACGCCGCGTGGTTTAACCATTACGAGCCCAACGTCCCGCACACCCTGACGTTCCCCGACGTCCCGCTTCAGCAGTTTCTTGAAGATGCTGCTCGTCGTTACCCGAATAACACTGCGACAAAGCTGGTACTCAAGTATCTTTTAGGTGGCCGCGTCTTGATTGGCGGTACGTTAACGTATCGGCAGCTGAATCAGTATGCAAATCAGTTTGCCTCCGCGTTGATCAGCATGGGCGTCAAGCATGGCGACCGCGTCGCTGTCATGCTGCCCAACACACCACAGTTCGTGATTGCATTTTATGGCGCGCTGAAAGTGGGAGCGATCGTCGTCAACGTCAATCCTACCTACACCGCGAATGAACTGCAACATCAGTTGATTGACTCCGGCGCCGAAACGATTGTGTTGTTGAATCTGTTCAACAATCGTCTTGATCAAGTTAAGGACAAAACACCGATCAAGAATACGATTGTGACGCACATCTTCGACCTGCTGCCGTTTCCGGCCAAGCAGCTTGTGCGTCGGACACAGCGCAAGGAAGAAACATGGGTCGAGGTTACGCCGAGCACAAACGTACACCTGTTTGAGGAAGTTCTCGCCAAACATCCAAATGTAATGCCGAAGCGCGAAGTAAAGCCGGACGACGTTGCGCTTTTTCAGTACACAGGCGGCACGACGGGCACACCGAAGGCCGCTATGCTGACGCACAAAAACTTGGTGGCTAACACACTGCAAGTTGTTGCGTTTCTGCCATCAGCAGAGCCGGGTAAAGAAAAAGTCATGGCAGCTATTCCATTTTTCCATGTGTATGGGATGACCGTAGCGATGAACTTTGCTATTTACCTCGGCGGTGAGATTGTGATTGTGCCTAATCCGCGTCCAATCGACAACGTGATGCGAATTATCGACAAAGAAAGGACGACAATATTTCCAGGCGTGCCGGTTATGTACAACGGCATCATCAACCATCCAGATGTCGGCAAAGTCAACTTGCGTAGCATCAAAGCATGTATTTCTGGCTCGGCGGCGCTGCCCATGGAAGTCCAAGAGCGTTTTGGCGAGTTGACCCAGGGCCGGCTAGTTGAGGGCTATGGTCTGACCGAAACAGCGCCGGTGACGCACTGCAATCCCGTCTTTGGGCAGCGCCGCGCAGGGTCAATCGGATTGCCTCTGCCCAATATCGAGGCCAAGCTGCTTAACGCGGAAACAGGCATGCCGGTACCATGGGGTTCTGATGAGACCGGCGAATTATGTGTGCGCGGCCCGAATGTGATGAAGGGTTACTGGAACCAGCCCGAAGAAACGGCGAAATGTATTGATGAGGACGGCTGGCTTCATACCGGCGACATAGCGCGAATGGATGAAGAAGGTTACTTCTACATTGTTGATCGCGTCAAAGACATGATCAACGCGAGCGGCTACAAGGTATTGCCGCGTGAGGTAGAAGAAGTTTTGTACAGCCATCCCGCTGTATTTGAAGCAGCTGTAGCTGGTGTTCCTGACAGCTATCGCGGCGAAACCGTTAAGGCATTTGTGGTACTCAAGCCCGACGCGAGCTGTACCGTCGAAGAGCTAACAAGCTTTTGCCGTGAGCGGCTAGCTCCCTACAAATTACCCAAGCAAATCCAGTTCCGAGACGACTTGCCAAAAACACAGGTTGGCAAGGTGCTACGGCGGGTGCTTGTCGAGGAACATGTCAAGGCACAGCAGGAAAGCGCGAACATCAAAAGCTGATCTATGGCTTCGTTATTGAGGAGCATGTTCTACAATCCCATTTATGTAAACTCAACCAATGATTGGGCACGCAGAAAGGCGGGACGTACAAACGTCCCGCCTTTCTGTTCCCGAAACCTTTTGTAAACCTCCAAGTTTCGTCCTACGCTTCGTTGCCCTCACGATCCTGGGCCGCGTCTTGTTCAGCACGGACTTCGGCTTCGTCGTTTGGCGCTGCATTCTCGAAGTAACCACGGTCGGTCTCATCTAGCGGCTGTGGGTCGCTAAAGATTCCTTCCGGCTCACGGTCATCGTTCAAACGGTCGATCGCGCCATCGAGCGCATCACCACTCGCCTTGAACATCGCGTCAAGCAAGACGTTATCGAGCACGGTACCGCCTGCATCACTAGCCAGCGCCGCGAACTCGTCCTGCGTCATGCCCGCGCCACCTGCCGAGACGCCATCGCCACCCACATCGGGCAGCGCAACATCCCCGCCGCCAGCGCCATGGATCGCGTCGGCCGCCGCATTCTTGACTGCAAGGGCTGCGGCAACTTGACGTCGCTGATGCAAGCCGGTACCAGCCGGAATGAGCTTACCGATGACCACATTCTCCTTGAGGCCGCGCAGATAGTCTACCTTACCTGTGATCGACGCTTCCGTCAGCACACGGGTGGTTTCCTGGAACGACGCCGCCGACAAGAACGAGTCGGTCGTGAGCGATGCCTTGATCAAACCAAGCAGCACTGTGGTTCCCAGCGCCGGATCGCCGCCCTGCGCCAAAACTGCCTGGTTGATGTTCATAAACTCAACCGAGTCGATAAGCTCGCTTGGCAGCAGCGCTGTATCGCCCGGATCTTCGATCCGCACGCGGCGCAGCATCTGGCGCACAATGATCTCAACATGCTTGTCATTGATCGGCACGCCTTGATCGCGGTACACCTTCTGCGCCTCATTGGTCAGATAGGTTTGCACCATCTCACGGCCCTGGATCAACAGCAACTCCTGCGGATCCATCGCGCCCTCGGTCAGCTGCGTACCCGCCGTCACATGCGCGCCATCGACGATACCCGCTCGTAAACGTGCAGCGTGTGGCAGCAAATACGAACGTCGATCGTCGGCTGCGGGTGGTGTTCGCACCGAAATCTCGCCAACGCCAACGGTAACAATACCAGGCATTCGCGCCACAATTGGTTCAGCGCCGGTATCTGACCGATTACTTTCAGCCAGCAGCTGATTGATATGTACCTCGTCGCCGCTTTTGACCTTAATATCGTACTCTGGAGTGAACGTTTGCACATCCGGAGCAGACGCATCAGCTTCAATGACGATTGTACGAGTGTCTTCGGTACGCTCAACCCGAATGGTGCCGTCTATCTCAGAGATAATCGCCTTGTTCTTCGGTGAGCGTGCCTCAAAGATTTCCTGGATACGCGGCAGACCTTGGGTGATGTCTTCCGCTGCAGCAACACCACCGGTATGGAACGTACGAAGCGTAAGCTGCGTACCAGGCTCGCCAATCGACTGCGCCGCGATAATACCTACCGCCTCGCCAATACCGACGAGCTGCCCTGTTGCCAAGTTACGTCCATAGCAAAGGCGACATACGCCGTGCTTGGAGCGGCAAAGCATGGGCGTACGGATATACACTTCGGTAATACCAGCCGCCACGATCTGCTGCGCGCACTGCTCGTCGATCTCCTGGTTACGGGCAACAATAAGATCACCCGTGGTTGGATTGTGAAGATCCAGCGCTGCCATTCGTCCAACAACGCGCTTATCCAGGCCGACACGCACCTCGGCACGCTCTGACTCGAGCAGCCATTGGCCCTGCTCAGTACCACAATCATCAAGCGTCACGATCACGTCCTGCGCCACGTCAACCAAACGGCGGGTCAGGTAACCGGCGTCGGCAGTTCGCAGCGCCGTATCGGCAAGACCCTTACGACCACCGTGCGTCGAGATGAAGTATTCCAGCACCGACAAGCCTTCGCGGAAGCTGGCGCGAATTGGCGTTTCGATGATTCGACCGTTCGGGTCGGCCATCAAGCCACGCATACCAGCGAGCTGACGAATGTTGCCGATGTTACCACGAGCACCGGAGATCGCCATCATTGCGATCGGGCCATATGGATTCATGTTTTCCTGCACGGCGGTCTTGATATCTTCGGTCGCCTTGTCCCATGCTTTGACAACCTCGACATATCGCTCATCCTTGGTAATCAAACCACGGCGGAACTGCTTCTCGATGTTGCGTACGGTATCATCGGCCTCAGCCATGATCCCGACCTTTGCCGCAGGAACTTCAACGTCCGC
>JASKZZ010000286.1 GCA_030147335.1 Herpetosiphonaceae bacterium
AAGTCCACGCGAGTAGACCTGCTCCAGCTGGATTTCTTCGAGCGGGCTGACGCTGAGCGGCATTCCAGCCCAGGCCTCGTCAACCGCTTGCCGGTAGGCATGTGTTGTCAGCGCGACATAGTTTTCATCTTTGTAGCGGCCCTCGATTTTAAGAGCCGATATGCCAATCTGTACGATCTCCGGAATGTGGTGCAGCGCGTATAAATCTCCCGGCGACAGCAAATACCGCGAATCTGCCAGCGGCTTGACGCGATTATCTACAATCAGTTCGTAGGGCAGCCGACACGCTTGCGCGCACTGGCCACGGTTTGCACTGCGGCCACCCCATGCTTCCGACGAAAAGCATTGGCCGGAGTACGATACGCACAGTGCGCCATGCACAAAGATCTCTAGCTCGCAATCGGTTTGCGCGCGAATTGTACGAATATCTTCGATTGATAGCTCACGCGCCAACACCACACGACTGACGCCGAACTGCCGCGCAAGCTCAACGCCTTCGGCGCTGGTAATGCTCATCTGGGTACTGCCGTGTACGTCCAGTTCGGGTGCAATCTGGTGAGCAAGCTGCGCAATGCCTACATCTTGTACGATGATCGCATCCGCCCCGGCTTCGGCAATGCCTGCAAGTGTTTTGGCAGCCTCACTCAGCTCATGATCAAATACGAGTGTGTTAAAGGTGACGTAGCCCTTTACTCCGCGCTGATGTAATGTTCGCATCACGTCGGGCAGCTCAGTCAGGGAAAAGCCAACTTTGGCGCGAGCCGTAAAATGTTTGAGTCCCAGGTACACCGCGTCCGCGCCTGCTTCAATGGCAGCATGCAGCTGTGGCCAATAGCCAGCGGGACTCATAACCTCGGGTTTTTGCAGATGATCTTTTGTCATAACAGCCTGTACCACTTAAATGTATCGTAAGTTCACAATATGAAGCGTGTACGTAAGGGAATGAAGCGGAAATGGTTGAATCTTCGTTAAGGGTAGCACGCCAAACGATGAACTACAAGCTTTTGAGCCAATCACTTTGTTATAGCTCATTGCCCTCATATATCGATCATAAAACTCCAACTTTTGGCGATGTCTTTTCCGATCAAAGATCATATAATGTGACCATGCAGTCATATGACCGGATAGTCATTCCAGGAGCGAAATGCCGACTCAAACATTTTGGAACTTGCCAAACGAAAAACGACAAGCGCTGATCGAGGTCGCGGTCGAAGAGTTTGCCAACAACGATTATGACAATGCTTCAGTTTCACGTATTGTCGCGCGGCTTGGTATTGCAAAAGGTAGTGTTTATCAGTATTTTTCGGACAAGCAAGAGCTGTTTTTGTACTTGCTGGAGCTGTCCAATCAGAAGCGGCTAGACTACATCCAACGCGAAACAATGCCGAATCCGCAGATGCGTTTTTGGCCATTGTTACGCTGGCAGATTAGTGCGAGTACACGGGCAGCGCTTGCATATCCACTACTTACAAAGCTGTTCTACCGGGCCATGCGTGGCCATCTCCCGTTTCATGACGAGATTTTGCGGAGCATGAAGGCCACAGGCATGGAGCGCTGGCAGCAACTGGTGCGACACGGCATTGCACAAGGCGACATTCGGAATGACGTAGATCCTGAACTGGCCGCAGTGCTGTTCAATGCTGTGTTTACAGAAATCGGTACGTACATCATGACCATGCTGCAGCTTGACAACGAACACTTGCACGAGCTTGACACCAACGTGTTCCAAACACCAGAAGTTGAGCGCGTTTTCGACAGCACCCTGAGCATGTTGGAACATGGCTTTGGATCGGGCCGCTAATGCTTAAGGAGCAACAATTATGAAGATTATGATTTTAACAGTTGGCACACAGGGTGATGTGCAGCCGTATGTGGCGCTGGGGATGGGACTAAAAGCTAGTGGTCACGATGTAACAATTGCGACGAGTACTCGATTCAACACCATGATTACGAGTCGAGGGTTGCAGCATGCGCCGCTGAAGGTGGACTTTCTTGAAATGATGGAAACGCCCGAAGGTAGAGCTGCGATGGGTGGGAAAAATCTGTTTAGCCTCATACGACGAATGCGGCCCTTGATGCGGCAAACACTGGATGAGGAGTGGGCTGCAGCGCAGGGGAGTGATGCGATTATTTATCATCCGAAAGCGCTGGGTGGCTATCATATTGCCGAAAAATTAGGAGTCCCGGCGTTTCTAGCTCATCCAGTTCCACTGCTGTCAGCTACGCGTGAGTTTCCATCGCCCGCGCTGCCGTTTGCGAACCTGGGATTTTTGAACAGGGCCAGCTACAAACCGTTGATGAAGGCGATGAACGGACCGTTTGGCGGCGCAATCAACACATGGCGCAAGGATGTGCTGGGCCTGTCGCCAGTGAAAGATCAGTTCATGCTGAACGGACAGCCAATTCCCAAGCTTTACGGGTACAGCCAGTATGTTGTGCCGACGCCTAGCGATTGGGATAGCTCAACGATTGTTACCGGCTCGTGGTTCCTCCATCATTTGCCGTCGTGGCAGCCGACTGAGGAGCTAAGGGCGTTTCTGCAAGCAGGGCCGCCACCGGTGTATGTTGGCTTTGGCAGCATGGCGCGTCCAGATGCAGCGCGTAATACGGCAATTGTTGTCGAATCGCTTCGTGCGGCCAATGTCCGCGCAGTGCTTGCAACCGGTGTGGGTGGATTAGCCGACGTGCAGCTACGGGACGATATGTTTCTGCTTAAGGAAGCGCCGCATGACTGGCTGTTTCCACAAATGGCCGCAGTCGTCCACCATGGAGGCGCAGGCACAACGGCAGCAGCATTCCACGCGGGAGTGCCGCAAATGATCTGTCCTTTTTTTGGCGATCAGCCATTTTGGGGTCGGCGTGTTGCAGCGCTTGGCGTTGGACCGGCACCTATTGCGCAGAAAAAGCTCACGGTGCAAGGTTTGACTGCCGGGTTAATTCGCATGACGGGGGACCAAGCAATGCAACAGCGTGCAGCCGAGCTTGGCGCACTGATCCAATCCGAGGACGGAGTTGGACGTGCTGTCGAGGTGATCAACGAACGCTTAGACTATGTGCCAGTAGCTAGCCTTTCTATCGTTGAAAGCCTGATTACGAGCTGAATGTCGGGCAAGTTTAGACAAACTGAGATAGCAAAAACAAAGGCCAGACTTCATACAGTCTGGCCTTTGTCCTAATCCTATAGCGTTATGGCAGATAGCCGCGTGCGCGCAGTTCTTCTGCTGCTAGAAGACCCAGCAGCACTTCGTAAGGCGTTCCACGATTTTCGGAGTGATATTCCAACCGTTCGCGCTCGAACCACTGCGTGGCGTACGTCTTACCATCGGTTCTGCTCTGTTCGTCGGCGGCAACTGTTAGTGGAAAGCCAAAGACCGGGAGGCCGCCGCTACGGTTCCAAAATTCGCGGAACGGTGGGCAGAGTGGAAATGGCGATTCGCGGAAGGTCTGGCATTGTGGATTGGCATTGTCAGGCGCGGGAGTGGAACCAAAATTTCGTCCTAGCCGCAGCAACGTATTTGCGCCGAGCCGTCCCAGCAGTACCTTGAATGGCTCGGGATTGTTGCGGTGATACTCGAAGCGGGCACGCTCAAAATATTGAACACGCAGGACCTCGCCCGTATCGGGGTTGATCTCGTCGAAGCCGGCAGTGATCGGATAGCCGAACAGCGCTAACGACTCACGACTTGAAATGCCACGGTCGCCAAATTCAAGGCCATGTGACACATAATACTTGAGAAAGACGTCATCAATGTACTGGCCAGTTTCGCGGAAATACAAGGTGCCAGCTTCGATGCCTTCGGGTCGGCGCTCAGTTGGCAAGCGTTCGGCGCTGTAGCGTAACATCGCGCCGCCGGCAGCGCCCCACTGCACATCATCGCTGAGCAAGGCATAGATTGTCGGTGCAATCTGCGCTCCAGTCGTATCGGGGCTAAAGCTGCCGTTGTCAAAGCGCAGCCGTTGATTGGGTACACTCTGCTCACGACCTCGACAGCCGCTCTGGGTTGCCCATCCACGGTTCGATCCGGGGATGAGTGCGAACGCAATAATGGGATTGTTGCCGTAAGCTTCGCGCGGAACCTTGGTCCAAGTGCCATTGCTATAGCGCAGCAACTCACTATTGGGACAGTCCACGCCGTAATCATAAAAAATTGCGTAGCCGTCGCCCTCGGGTCGGACATTGAGACCATACATTCTGAATGGGTGGCTTGATACAGGCAACTGCGGCAGTGCTTCTTCGGTCCACTGGCCATTTTGGAGCCGAATGATTGCCGGTCGGACTGCCTCACTGCCCTGGCCTCCCGGACGGCCAAGAATACCTGCGGCCCAGCCCTCGGTTGGACTTAGCATACTGACACTGTGTAGCTCACCATCACGGAATTGCTCGGGCGTTTGGTCACGCCAAACCGAACCGTCAAAACCGAGCAGAAGCGGACGTTGCCGATAGTTGCCCTGGCTAACCTGATCATAGGCAAGACCCACAGCAAGCGCGGTACCATTTGGAAACGCAACAACATCGGCGAGTGAACCGCTCAATGGCCCACTTGTTCCGCTGCGGTCAACGGCCTCGTAGCCGCCGCGCCACTCACTGCCGTTGTACCGCTGGTAGGAAATCATAGTCGGACCACCCGAGACAAAGCTGCTGCCGACTGCCCAACCACTGGTTGCATTGAGCATGTCCAGGCCGCGCACCGCGTTATGAGCGCCTAGGTTGACTACAGGCCGCCACCAGCGACCGTCAAACTGACGTAATCCGGCATAATCAACAGCCCAACCCGTCTTGCCGTCAACCAAATCGATGTCGATAACGGTGTTGCGTACTTCCCGAAATGCGCCGCCGTCGCCTCCGATCACCTGCCGTGTGGTAATAAGCTCCGGATCGGCCAGCCAACGGCGAGGCTGTTGCGCGGCTGCCTCAAACGGTAACAGTGCCGCGAACAGAAACAAAAATACAGCATTGCGTAGATGGTGACGCTTCATCTTTCCTCCAATCAGCGTTTTGCCATCATAACCAAACTTTTGCGGCCGCACATCTGACGAAAGGCTCATTCCGGCTGATGGGGTGATGATT
>JASKZZ010000323.1 GCA_030147335.1 Herpetosiphonaceae bacterium
TTTTGCGCGCTTTGTGTCGGAGGGGATGCTGCCAAATCGCTTTCCAGATGTGGGCGAGGAGCCGGAATACAATACCGTTGATGCGACGCTGTGGTATTTTCATGCAATTGATCAATATGTCGCGGCATCTGGCGACACAGCGTTATTGGTCGATCTGTATCCGACTCTCGTCGATATTATTCGCTGGCATCTGCGTGGCACGCGCTACGATATCGGCGTCGATCCCGATGACGGTTTGCTGCGTGCTGGCTTGGCTGGCGCTCAACTGACGTGGATGGACGTACGGATTGATCGATCGTTGATCGCAGAAGAAGCGCCGCACCTGATTGAACACTACCACGCCCAAAACATTGATCTCCGTCATGGGCTTGTGGTAACGCCACGGCACGGCAAGGCCGTCGAGATTAATGCGCTGTGGTACAACGCACTTCGGTTAATGGCTAGCTGGCAGCTACAGCAAGCAGGTAACGATGAGCCTGATTATGCCGCACTTGCAGCACAGGTAGCGTCGAGTTACAAGCGGTTTTGGAGTGTCGAGCATGGGTATCTGCTTGACGTGATCGATACTCCCGCTGGCGACGATGCGACACTACGCCCCAATCAAATCTTTGCGCTATCACTCGCGCCGCAGTTGCTGTCGGAGAACCAACGTCGTTCTGCACTTGCCGCGGTGAAGGAGCATCTTTGGACGCCAGTCGGTCTCCGCACGCTTGACCCGCGTCATCCCGATTATCAGCCACATTTTACTGGCGATCGCATCCAGCGCGACTCAGCTTACCATCAGGGTACAGTTTGGTCGTGGTTGATTGGGCACTATCTGGACGCGCAGCGTTCCCTTGAACCGGAGGTTGACGCGTGGCCTTTGCTACAGCCGCTGCTTGACCATTTATGGGACGTGGGGCTAGGAACGGTGTCCGAGGTTTTTGACGCGGAGCCGCCGCGATTTGGTGCTGGCTGTATGGCCCAAGCCTGGAGCGTTGCCGAGCTACTGCGGAGTGTCCTTGCGTTTTCACAAGCACAATTTATACGTGGCACACATTCTGCTTAAAGGCGCGAACGTTACGTGCTGGAGAGAGGCACGCTTAATGAGGAGGAATGTATGCGTAAGAAATTTGTAGCATGGAGCTTGCTGGCCGCGTTGGCTGCTGGTTCGTTGACGGCATGTGGTGAAAGCGCTGGCACCGGAACAGGTACAGAAGGCGGCACGGTAAGTGCGCCACCTCTGGCTAGCGATGCGGGTAGTGGAACAGGCACGGGTACGGATGCAAGCGCCGGAACAGGCACTGGCCTGGATGCAAGCGCGAGTGCTTCAACAGCTCCATAAATAGTACACATAGAATCGCAGCAAAGGGGATAAGCGTATTGCTTATCCCCTTTGTTTTTACATAAGACATTTATGCGCCAAGTACACGCGCGAATGGCGCTAGCTCAATCCGCCGTTGCAGTCGCTGTAGCTCGACGGCGGCTATTAGCCGTGCCGAAACTTCGTGGGGCGAGCCGTGACCATCAACAGGACATAGAACACCGGCTCGGTGATAATAATCGGCCAGTGGCGCGGTTGACTGCTCGTACACTTCCACGCGCTTCAAGATGACCTCGGGGGTGTCGTCTGGGCGCTGGAACAACTCGCCGCCGCAGCTGGGGCAAGCACGTAAGGATGCTTCAGGTGTCACCGTGACGGGCGCGTTGCAATCCCGACATTCCCGCCGGCTGCTCATTCGTCGTACAACTTCATCGCGCTCCAACAATGGCTGGAGCACCGCCGTTAACGGACGATGCAATTCGCGCAGCATGAGATCTAGCGCCGCTGCCTGGGCAGCGGTACGTGGAAAACCGTCGAGGATATAACCATGATCGGAGGGCAATGCGGCCATACGCTTTTGCACAAGCGCAATCATGACATCATCACCTACCAGGCGGCCACTTTCGATAGCTGCCTGTGCTGCCAAGCCAAGCGGTGTTCGCGCCGCAACCTCCGCGCGCAAAATATTTCCGGTAGACAACGTTACGAGTGGATAGCGTTTGCTGAGAAGGGCAGCTTGCGTGCTTTTTCCAACACCGGGGGGGCCGAGCAGGATGATGTGTACAGGCGTCATTGCCAATCCTTTCGCCACGGGCCAGCTGAATGGGAACAAAATCGGCAGTCATCATTGACCGCCGTACATTACGAGGCACTATAACAGATGTTAAGTCGTGCGTCTAGCCTTTTGAGTCAGATCAACCGTGTTACTCGCTCTTAATGGGCAGCGTAGCGATGTTATGCTCCTTTGCAAACGCTTCCCAGCTGGTTGTCGCAGTCGCGATTTGAGACCGCGATTCTTGCATTCGTAAGGCCGCGCGATTGCTGAGTGCAAGGTCGTAGCTGCGGTAAAACTCGAGCATCAGATCAAGTGCTTCCCGTTCCATCGCAAGACCATCGACATACAATTTGTGAGCAGCGGCGATTTCTTCCGGCGCTTCAAGAGCGGACATCCGCGCATGACTTGTTTCGATTTGATCGCGCATCTGTTTTGTCGCGGTTGCACGCTCAACAACAGTTCGTCCGGCATCAGTTGTCGAACGATACGCTTTTGTGGTGTCTTGCAACGTTTTACGCTCGATATTGGTCTTCTCAAAATAGGTGGCAACTGCGTCTCTACTGGTAGATGTCGGTGTTGCTGCTGCTGTGGGCGTAACCGGCAGCGGCGTTGGCTCTGGCAGTGGCGTTGGCAGCTCACTTACCGTAACAAAGCTTGGCAGCGGCTGTGCCCGAATCACCGCCTGCACGCCCAACGTCGAGCCGATCAACACAATCGGAATCAGCAGCAGTGCTCGTACCGTACGACGCCAGGTTGTTTGCGCATCGCGCCAACTTGTCCACCAGCTATCGGCAGCGG
>JASKZZ010000336.1 GCA_030147335.1 Herpetosiphonaceae bacterium
AAGTAGCTGAGAAGTTTACCTATAATTGACCACACCGCATGTAGCACAACGCCGATCAACATTGAAAAATATTGATCGGCGTTGTGCTTGTTCACGTCCTATTTCGCCACAACTATTATTCAGGATTAGCTAGAGCCAAACGGGTAAAACCTAGTCGCCTTCGACGGGTGGTTATGGACGATGATTAGGCGATAACGTATCATTGGGAACATGTTGGGACGAGAAGGAAGGTGCCCGTGCAACGACCAAATATCTTATGGATTTGCACCGATCAGCAACGGTGGGATACGCTTGGCTGTTATGGCAATCCTTATGTGCACACACCAAACCTGGATCGCCTCGCCGCACAAGGCGTTTTGTTTGAACACTGCTATTGTCAAAGCCCTGTCTGCACGCCAAGCCGCGCAAGCTTCTTGACGGGCCGCTATCCCCGCACAAATCGTTGCCGACAGAACGGCCAATCTATTCCAACGGACGAGGTACTGGTAACAAAGCTGCTTGCGGATGAGCAGACAGCAGGGGGGTTGTCCGGTAAGCTGCACATTTCGGCCTGTCATCCCAAAGTTGCGCCAACCGGCGAAAGGCGTGTCAACGATGGATACGCTGAATTTCACTGGTCGCATCATGTTGACGCGGACTGGCCGACTAATGAATATTTTCATTGGTTACAAGAGCGCGGAATTACGTATGAACGACGGCCATTTCAAGAATCGCGTTTCGTCGAGGTAAGTGTTCCTGCTGCATATCATCAGACGACCTGGTGCGCGCAGCAAGCCATAAACTTCATGGAAACTGCCGCAGCATTTGAGCATCCCTGGATGTTTTCGGTTAACTTTTACGACCCACACCACCCATTTGATCCGCCGCTCGAATACTTGCAACGCTACCTCGACCATCTTGCCGATCTACCACTTCCAAGGTACGTCAGTGGTGAGCTTGCCAACAAACCGATCTTCCAACAGCAGGATCATCAGGGCGCGTACAACACGTCGGGCAATTATCCATTCACCGATATGACGGATCAAGACCACCAGCTGATTCGGGCTGCCTACTGGGCGATGATCGATCTGATCGATGAGCAAGTAGGCCGAATGCTCGATGTTTTGGAGCAAACCGGCCAACGCGAGCAAACTATCGTCATTTTCATGTCGGATCATGGTGAGATGCTGGGCGATCATGGTATCTATCTCAAAGGCCCGTACTGCTACGAGCCTGCTGTACGCGTGCCCCTCCTTATCTCCTGGCCCGGTACAATCGTTAACAACTGCCGCAGCACTGCGTTGGTAGAGCTAACGGACCTTGCGCCGACGTTGCTAGAGGCTGCTGGATTGCCGGTTCATGCAGGAATGCAAGGACGCTCGTTGTGGTCACTGCTCATTGGAGCCACCGATCTCAACCAGCATCGCGCCGATGTGTACTGTGAATACTACAACGCGATGCCGTGGCACAAAAACCCGCCCGCCTACGCCACGATGCTCCGTACGGATCGTCACAAACTCGTAGCAATGCATGGTTCCGACATCAGTGAACTGTATGACTTAACCAAGGATCCTGACGAAACCTATAATCTGTGGAATGAGCCTGCCTATAGCGAAACCCGCGCGACACTACTTCAACGACTGTGCGACCGAATGGCATGGACAGTTGATCCGCTGCCGAACCGCGAAGCTGCTTGGTAAGCATGAACAAACAAGCATCACACTCGTCAACAAGCAAAATAAACGGCAGTGCTTCTGATTCGGAAGAAACCAACCCGCTGTCCGCCATCACCAACAGTGCATAAAAACCAACGGGTTGTGCTGGTATGGGAGCCGTGCTAATTCATTACACGGTTTATATTGAACAATGCTCGAGCTGATGAGTTATTAGCGATCCTAGCCGGAAAAGCCCAGCCGTCGTTCGCGCAAGCTAACCCAACGTCCCTGCCCAATCACCAGATGATCCAGCACATCGACATCAAGCAGCTTACCAGCATCAACCAGTTGTCGTGTCACCGCAACATCTTCGGGCGACGGAGTTGGATCGCCCGACGGATGGTTATGCACAATGATAATTGCAGCCGCATTCTGCTTCAACGCTGTCTTAAACACCTCGCCTATGCGCACCGCCGAGCTATTAATCGAGCCGATGTACACCGTCTCGATCTTAAGCACATAATTCTTGGTATTGAGCAGCACGACTCGCAGATGCTCTTGCTCTAAATGACTCATTTCGATCATCAGCAGATTGGCCACGTCCGCAGGACTGGTGATTTGCGGTCGTTGCTCCGGCTGCGCAAGTAATAATCGTCGCCCAATCTCAAGCGCGGCCTTGACTTGTGCCGATTTGGCCTCGCCCATGCCGTGGATATTTGTTAGCTCCTCGAAGCTTAGACGCTGCAAGCCAACCCAGCCGCCATGTTCGATCAAAAGCTTTTGCGCCAGCTGGACGACATTTATCCCTGACACACCAACGCGCAACAAGATCGCCAACAGCTCGGCATCTGAAAGCGCATGGGGGCCGTAGTCGCGCAGACGCTCACGAGGTTGTTCCGAAGCAGGGAGTTCTTTAATACGAACATGGTACGAGGCAAGCATAGGTTGGTTCTTTCAAGATGTAGTTGATTGATGTATCGCGATTATGCGCCACTGTTG
>JASKZZ010000415.1 GCA_030147335.1 Herpetosiphonaceae bacterium
ACTTGTCATCGGCTATGGCGGCTATCTTGTATTCCAAAATACGATCACTGTTGGCACGCTTGCAGCGTTTCTGATTTATGTGCAGCAATTTTTCCGCCCGATTGAGCTAGCATCACAGGTGTACACCCAGATCCAGGCATCGCTTGCTGGTGGCGAACGAATTTATGAAATTCTGGATGAAGACCGTGAACCGGCAGACACAGCAAGTACGCCAGAAATCGGCGTAATAAAGGGCCAGATCGAGTTCGAGCACGTTGATTTTGCGTATGAGGGAGATCGCCTGGTACTTCACGATGTCAGCTTCAGCCTCAAAGCAGGCCAAACACTGGCACTTGTCGGCTCGACTGGAGCGGGCAAAACAACGGTTGCCAGCTTGATTCCACGATTTTATGACGTTACCGCTGGTAGTGTTAAGGTCGACAGTCAAGACGTGCGGAATGTAAGCCGCAAAAGCTTGCGTTCACAGATTGCGATGGTTCTGCAAGAAGCATTCTTGTTCAGTGGCACCATTGCCGACAACATCGGCTATAGTAAGCAAGGAGCCACTCGTGAGCAAGTCGAGGCTGCGGCGCGTGCCGTGAATGCCCACGATTTTATCGCGGCACTACCACAGGGCTATGATACGCCGTTAGGGGAAAGTGGCGGAAGCATCAGTCAAGGTCAGCGACAGCTACTCTCATTTGCACGCGCTGTTTTAGCCGATCCACGGATTTTGATCTTGGATGAAGCTACCAGCAATATTGACACGCGTACCGAGGCAATTATTCAGAATGCACTCGCTACCTTATTGGCCGGACGAACTAGCGTCGTGATTGCCCATCGTCTTAGCACAATCCGCAACGCCGACCTTATTCTAGTCATTGAGGATGGTCGAATTCTGGAACGAGGTACACACGATCAGCTGCTTACACAAGGTGGACGGTACGCAGAATTGCATCAACGGCAGTTCCGCGATCCAGCACCGGCAGCTGGATCAGACGGCAATGGGGCAATCCTGGCACTGTAGCTCACTATGGTTATTGTGGCGTGATAGCAGCTTATTCTGTCACGCCACGGCCTTGTGGCTCGGCGTTTATATCCACAATTGCAAGCGTGCAGCGCGACACACTGATTAATTTTTCAGCCTCATCGTAGATTTTGATGTCCCAAACCTGGGTTGTTTGGCCGCGATGAAGTGGCGTTCCGATTGCGGTCAGCACGCCACTGCGTTTTGGCCGAAGATGATTGGCATTAATTTCGAGGCCAAATGCAACTTTGCCGGGTGGACAGTTCAAAAAGCCACCAATACTTGCGACTGTCTCAGCAAGCGCAACCGACGCGCCACCATGCAAATAGCCGAACGGTTGATGATGCAGAGGCGTTACCGGCATTGTAGCAACAACCCGATCCTGTGATAGTTCGCGAGTTTCAACACCGAGCGTCATTGCAAGGCCGCTGATAATATTGATGGTTTGCGCCGTTTGATCCACCGCTTACTCCTTCCCTCATATTGATGAGAGAACCATGATTATCGGTACTATGTAGTGGTAGGATTGCGTTCTATATTCATCAGAAAATCCAACACAATTCGGTTGAACTCGTCGGGTCGTTCCATATTTGGAACATGAGCAGTACCGGTTACAACCGTTTTGCGCGCTCCTGGAATCGTAGCGGCGACCATCTCTCCAGCGGCAACGATCCCCGGTACATCGAGATCACCGATGACCACAAGTGTCGGTAAATGAATCGAAGCGAGGCGCTGGACAGCAGTCGGTACAAGCTGCTGAAATTCTCCAAGGCCGGTTGCCTCGTTACGAAGCGCAATAACATTCATAGCGCGAACACGATCACGAACATCTCCACGAACCTGATCAGGCGTGCGATGTAGCCCATCAACCCAAATCTGCACTTCCAGTTCAGCAGCGCGCTCAAAATCATTCGCGTCCATCGCTTCATTGACCGCCTGCAACTGTGGAGGAGGATCGCCACTAAGCTGATAGCCACTGGGCGTGGAGCACACTGGGATAAGCGACCGTACCATTTCGGGGTGTTCAAGCGCAAAATCGATGATCGTTGTGCCGCCTTGCGAGCAACCAAGGAGATGTGCTTGCGCAATACCAAGATATTGCAACAACCCGTACAAATCTTCCCGATGGGCGAAGGGACCGGCAACGATTGGCGTTTCGCCAAAACCACGCATATCGTAGCGAATGACGTGGAAGTGTTGCGCAAAAACATGGAATTGGTCGTCCCACATGCGACGATCGGCAATTCCTGCATGAACAAGCACAAGTGGCTGTCCAGTTCCGGCAGTATCGTACACAAGCCGCACACCATTAACCTCTGCGACGCCCGTTTGCATTGCTGAGGAATTGTTCATACGAATGCCCCTCTTTTGTTTGTTAAGGCGCAACGCCGGTTACGCCAATGCCATGGACATGAACCAGCACGCCACCGTTGTACCACGTCAACATAAGAATACCGAGCGACAACACGGCAAGCGCACGATATGGCAGCAAACTACCAAGCTCCTTCCCGCCGCGTCGAACTCGCCAGCGCCAAAGTGTAAGTACGCTAAAAGCTGCAGTGGTAGCAAAAGCCATAAACTGATGCTGTTCGATCACAGCGAGCTTTGGGCTTTCTTCATACGGTAAGTGCGCCAGCAAGCCAGTAATCGTTGCAGGTATCGTAGCAAGCGTTCCAATCAGCAAGCTTACCCAGGCTGCGCGATGGAGAAACACCGAATCGCGCGCGCTGAGGTCGAGCACGACACTTAGAATCAGCAGAGCGATAGGGAAATGAATAATTGCCCCATGCGCGTGAACAATCATGTAGCTCAATACAGAATCCATAATACTTGACCTCATAGGAACATGTGGAGTCGTACCCCGTAATCGTCAGCGGATCGATGTACCATACTATCAACTACGAATAAAAGTATCATACAAACGAATGCGCAACGAGTAACCGCAATCTATCATATAGCAACGTTCAACTTGCCTTGGTGGTAGGCCGAGTAGCAGCAAAGGAAGCAACATGGCGAACGCCCAGTGGATGATTTATGGCGCAAATGGCTACACGGGGAAATTGTTGGCAGAGGAAGCGGTACGACGCGGCCACCGACCTTTGCTGGCAGGACGATCACCTGCAAAAATTGAGATAATCGCGGACGAGTTGGGGCTGGAGCATGTTGCCTTCGATCTCCACAATACCACAGCTTTGAAGCAAGCTCTTTCGCGCGTTTCACTTGTGCTACACGCAGCAGGGCCATTTAGCAACACCAGCGCGCCAATGGTTGCTGCGTGCCTTCAAACCGGCACCCATTATTGTGACATTACCGGCGAAATATCGGTATTTGAGCAAACATTTGCCAACGATGCTGCCGCGCGTCACCGAGGGATCGTGCTGATGTCAGGCGTTGGCTTTGATGTGGTGCCAACTGATTGCATGGCGCGTTATGTCGCTGAACAAATTACTGAGCCGACCAATCTTGAACTGGCATTTGCAGCTATCAGTCAAGCCAGTCCTGGCACAACCAAAACAGCATTGGAAGGTGTCGGTGGGCAAGGCACGGTGCGGCGCAATGGTGTATTGATACCGTATCCCATCGGTGAGGGTGTTCGTCGCGTTCGCTTTATCGACCGTGAGCGCACTGTAATGCCGATTCCCTGGGGCGATTTGGCAACGGCTTTTCGCACAACACGGATTCCCAACATCACCACATACATGCCAATGAGCGAGTCAACAGGACGTTGGCTGCAAATAGCGGGACCGCTGCTGCGCCGAGCCATGGCTTCGTATGCAATTCGTCGGATTGCACAGCGGCTTGTTGAGCACTATGTACACGGACCCAATGAATCATTACGTCAATCTGGACGTTCGTTTGTTTGGGCGTGGGCATCCAACGACAATGGAGCTGCAGCGGAGGCCTGGCTGGAAACCGTTGAAGGTTATCGTTTTACCGCCGAAGCAGGCGTGCGCAGCGTCGAGCGAATATTGGAAGATCAGCCGCGTGGAGCACTTACCCCGGCCCAAGCGTTTGGCGCTGATTTTGTGCTGTCAATTCTTGGCACACGTCGACTTGATCGTCTCGACTGACAATGCAAGCCCAAGATAGGAGTAGACCACGAATAAACAGTTTTCATTGCTACCAGCAGGTGGCGTTCTATTGCAACCACGAGAGCAGACGCGCCACATGTTGCTCTTCCGCCACATTCAAATCACCGCCAACTGTTTGTCGGGCAATAGCTGATTGAAACTGACGCTGGCACCAGGTTATGTATTGTTGTTGTACCTGCTGATTGGAGGCGGTCGTGTTAGCACTGAAAAGCGAATCAAGGAACGTGGCCATTTGCTGTTCAACATGTTCGGCATCAGGCAGGATCACATCATTATCACTACGATGTGTTTGCAGTGCGGCTCGATCATGGTCATCACGTAGGGCTGACAAAAGGTCATCGTCTTCCGGCTCATCATCGCTTACGGGTGGGTCGTATGGAAAAAAGCTCATAGATACCTCCAAGGCAGGATCAATTAGACGTTTGTCGTTAGCATGCAAAGTATCGGTGAATAAAGGTATTTCCAAGGCGGTAAAAAGTCCTGATAGTGTATGAACAGAAGGTCCCCGCGATTTTGGACACAATTAATGTGAAAGACCAAAGGTTGCAACGTGGGCGAGTCTTAGCAGCCTTCCCTTGATCTGAAGCGATCAGATCGTTCAAATGGCATGAGCCGCAAGCCCAATCGCAAAATCTCGTGTTTCCAACCGTGATACACTCTTCGCGTAGCCATCACTCACGCACATTAGGAGAATGTTTGTGACGCATAGCGACGTGCCGCAGGTACCGCAGCAAATCCAGGGTCTGAATTTATCGCAGGCAGTTGTACGCTATCCCGACCCCGCAATTGAAATTCTTGATCCTCGTTTCGCGCGCTATCGCCTTGCTAACGCAGCGATTGAACGATTGTGGACGGGAGGACGATGGCTGGAAGGGCCGGCCTGGTTTGGCGATGGGCGATACGTGTTGTGGAGCGATATTCCCAATAATCGAATACTGCGCTGGAGCGAAGACACGGGCATTGTCAGTGTGTTTCGCAGTCCATCGAACTTTAGTAACGGCAATACCCGCGACCGTCAGGGACGTTTGATTACCTGTGAACATGGTACGCGCCAAGTAACGCGCACCGAACACGACGGCACAATTACGGTACTGATTGACCGGTATGATCGGAAGCGGCTCAACGCGCCCAACGATGTGGTTGTCCATTCCAACGGCTCGATCTGGTTCACCGATCCCGGCTACGGTATCTTGATGAATTACGAAGGCGAACAAGCGGCGTTCGAGCTACCACGGCACGTGTATCGACTTGATGGGCAAACAGGCGAAGTGACCGTTGTTGCCGATGATTTCGACCGTCCCAATGGTTTATGTTTCTCGCCCGACGAGCAACTGCTGTACATCGTGGATACCGGCGCATCCCACACCGAAGGAGGGCCACGACATATCCGGGTGTTCGACGTTGTGGATGGCCAGCTTGTACGCAACGGTCGTGTATTCCGGGAAATGGCTCCGAGTTCGGCTGACGGCATACGCAGCGACCGCGACGGCAACATCTGGACTGCCGTCGGATGGGGTGGCGTAGGCGAGGATGGAGTACATTGCCTCACTCCCAACGGCGACATCATCGGCAAAATTCATCTGCCCGAGCCATGCGCAAACCTGTGCTTTGGCGGCGTTAAAAAGAATCGCTTGTTTATGACAGCGGGACAGTCGTTGTATGCGGTGTATGTCGAAACAGTTGGCGCTCAGTACCCGTAGTTGTCGCTCACAGTCCGCCCATGGCCGCGATCCTGCTCACAGACGATGCGCTACAAAGCACAATTCAGATCCAGCCCGAGGTGGTAATGCCCGAACTTTTCAACGTACTTTCCGTCTCACAAGCTCGTGAGCAATTTTTTCAGCACGTCGTGCCTCTGCACCGCTTGGAACGTGTATTGGTACAGGATGCACTGGATCGGATTGTGGGCGAACCTATCCACTCACCAGTCGATCTTCCGGCGTTTCCACGCTCAACAATGGACGGCTTTGCGGTACGTGCCAGCGATACGTATGGCGCGAGCGAAGGTTTACCTGCGTATCTAACGATTTGCGGCGAGGTACCGATGGGTCAAGCAGCCGAGCTTGGGGTGGGATCAGCCGAAGCTGCGCGGATCCATACCGGCGGTATGCTGCCGGCCAATGCGAACGCTGTCGTGATGATTGAAAATACACAGCAGCTTGACGAGCATATGATTGAGGTTGTACGAGCAGTGGGCGTAGGCGAAAATGTTATTCCCGTCGGTGAGGATGTACATGTAGCCGACCTGTTATTCAAGCGAGGGCACCGGCTGCGGCCACAGGATCTTGGTGGACTC
>JASKZZ010000445.1 GCA_030147335.1 Herpetosiphonaceae bacterium
GATCTCCATATTGCCGCGCAGTATGCGGATACGGTGCATATTTTTTCGCTTGAAGGCTGCGTCGAGCGCGGCTGGTTGACGGAGTTGGCGGCCATTGACTGGACCACCACAGTTACCATCCCGCCAAAACGACGACTGCAAATGTGGACAATCCGCTCACTGATCGGCTTTGTACTATGGATTGCGCGTTCCGGTTGGACGGCGCTGGGGTGGATGGGCTGGGCCGTGGCAGCAGGGTTGCTACTTGAACGACGCGTGCGTCGCTGGCGGCACCGGCGACAAAGGTGAAAGGAGCACTCATGCTTGATCCGAAGCTCGAACAAGAGATCAGCCAGCTTAGCCTGCGATATGGAGCGCCGGTTCGTCGTGATGTGTTGCTTACCAATGAGGGCTTGTTTGACCCGCTTGGCAAGCCCGACCGCTATGGCGAAGTGTGTATGGTAGTGCGGCGACCTAATGGACAATTGCTCACGGCGCGTAAAACCTTTTATCCCGGCAACGCCTACCGGCTGCTTACTGGCGGCATTGAGCATGGCGAACCGATCTTTGACGCTCTGCTGCGTGAGACCGAAGAGGAAACCGGCCTGGAGGTAGAGGTACGGCGTTTTCTGGCGGTGATCGGTTATACGCTTGAGCCTACCAAAGCCAAGGCAACCCGTCCACAGAATCGAACACACACCTTCCATACCTTCGCCTTTTTGCTCGATGAGCTTGGCGGCACGCTGGCTTGTTACGATCCGGATGAACGCGTCGAGGATTTTCGTGAGGTAAGTGTCGATGAACTGCCGGTGATGGCGCAGCATTTACGACAGCTTGGCCAGGATTTTGATCCGGAGATTCATGGTCGATGGCGTGATTGGGGTCGTTTCCGGGCTGTGATCCACGACGTTGTCCACGAAACATTGTCAAGCTAGGCACCTTCAAGCAATGATCATGGCACAGCACATACATCAACCAGACAAACTCCCTTCAGCGTTACAGTTAAATTTGCAGCAACGACATCAGCGCTGGACAGCGCTTAATGAGTTGTTTCGTCATGGATCAATGTCAGGGGTCTTAACAGGCGCCTATGCGGGACGATTTGAAGCGTTTAGCATCGCGCCTGGTTTGACACAGCTCGTCGAGCTTATGGCTAGAGCGTGGATGCCATGGCAAGGTAAAACGTTTGTTGGCGCGCAATCCAGCGGCTACAACATCCTCTCCAACGACTCGTTTCCAGTAGTGCGTTTGGGCGCTGCCAGCTATCACACGTTCCTGGCGCATGGTCGCTCAGCGTTCGGCGCATTTCCATTCCAAACCCGTTTCGCATCCAGTCGTCGCGATCCTGATCAACAGGTGCTCGTGATTGACTACGACCTGCCCACCAATCCTCGCTGGTCGGTGCGGCGGCTACAGGATGAACTGGTGCAGATCGATGAGGATGTATTTTTAGGCAAAGCGTATATCAAATGGTGGTGGGGCGCATGGCAGCTGTGGGCGTACTTCAGCCTACGATCTTCACAGAGCCAGGCTGCGACGCGGTAAACAGGAGTGATTGTGGCGATCAACGATTATCATTTTTTTACGACGTGGCGATTACAGGCAACTTTGCAAGAAGTGGTCGAAGCGATGTCTGATCCAACCGAGTTGGCCCGCTGGTGGCCCTCGGTGTATCTAGGAGTCACTGAGATCGAGCCAGGCGATGAGCATGGTATCGGCAAAACGTTTGTCCTTCACACCAAAGGTTGGTTACCCTATACCTTGCGCTGGCAGATGCGAGTTGCTGATTTGCGTGAAGGACAGCTCACCATTACTGCATCGGGGGACTTCACTGGTCGCGGCATTTGGACGGCACGCGAAGCACCGCCATGGACGGTGCTGACGTACGACTGGAAAATCCGCGCGAACAAGCCCTTGCTGCAAAACCTTTCGTGGGCGCTTAAGCCGATCTTTGCGGCAAATCACCGATGGGCAATGGCGCAGGGTGAGCGCAGCCTACAACACGAGCTTGAACGACGACGCAGTGATGCGGAGGGAAAACCTGTGACTCATGCGCCGCGCATGGCCTCGAGCTCCCGTCCGCTGCTGCTTGGAATTGCAGCCGTGCTTTGCTGCATTTATGTAGTTCGCCGTGTAGGTCGCTAAAGCGCGCTGTTAAGGTGGACAGCCCGCCTTGCAGCCATTATTGCTACACGGCAATCGGCGGTTGCTGCGCGGTGCACTGCGGCGCATACAGATAGCGATAATAGCGCTGAAGCCACGAGTTGGACCAGCCGAAGAGCCTCGTGTTGCGCATGATCTCAACAACCTGATTTCGCCCGATTTTGGCCTCGGCCAGCAACACGTTTGTGTTGTTGCGGCTGACGGCTAATGTCTTGACCGCGAAAAAGAGCGGCCACATGCACGCGAGCCGGATGCGATGCTGATGACGTGGAAAGGCGGTAATGTACTGCATGCCATGCGACAGGTGTCGCTCCGCCTTGGTCACCAGCATATCGACCACAGCCATCGCTTTGTCCAGATTCTCGGGGTCAAATAGCTCGGTATGCGTTAAGCCTGCGCGACCATAAAAGGTACGCGGAACGAAGACCCAGCCCCGCTCATAATCTTTGCGCATTCCACGGATTACATTAACCGTTTGCAGCGCCAGCCCATATTCACGCGCTAGCGGCATTAGCTCGGTTTGTCGTTCACGGATGGCGGGTGAGTACCACGCGAATATGTCGGTGAGCAGATAACCGACCAGTCCCGCCACTTGATGCATGTAATCGTCCAGCTCCACCTCATCGGACACAAACGGAACATGCTCCTGCCAACGGGCCATGCCGACCGACGTTTGTCGTACATAATTAACAATTGATACTTGCAGCGGCTCAGGCAACTTTTGCAGCTGTGCCAGCAGCGTATCAGCCCGTTGCGCGACATACACCTCGGGATCACTCCCGTCAAGGTCTGCTACGGCTTTCGTCACAAGCGACACCGACGCATTGCCGGCAAGCACCTGATCCCACAGCCTAAGCAGCTCGGCTTTGTGTGCAGCCTGCATCACTTCATTGTCTTCAAGAATGTCCGATACACGTAGCAGCAAGTACGAAATCGTGATTGGGTCGCGCAGCGGCTGCGGCAACTGCTCAATCGACAAAGCAAACGTTCGGCTC
>JASKZZ010000503.1 GCA_030147335.1 Herpetosiphonaceae bacterium
CTGCGGTCATGTCGGGCACTGGTGGGACAGAGTGTGGATGGAGCGTCATGGATCATCTCCTCGTGTTTCAGCGACAATGGGTACTGAAACACGACACCCGTTGCCAACCTTGCGTAAAATTGTATTACCCAACAGAGTCTCATACGGCGAGGTCTGCCCTCCTGACCACCGCCGATCTCGAACGACTCTCCCCACGACATGTACGCGACTCCTCTCGAGTAATACCGGCGCTGTACTCATAGCCGCCACCCGCCGACAACTTGACGAATACCCCGCCCTCCGCCTCGAACTCGACACCGACACGCGCGGTATGACTTACTTCCTCCGCATCCGTGGTAAACGTGGTGCGTGATTTAGTGAGCGACCACGTAGGAATGCCCTCACCCGGCCCTACGGTTTTGGTCGCCAGCACATTGTAATCGGCGCCGTTCCACTTGAGATTGCCGCGCACGCGCACATCTTTGAACTGCTTGGTCGTCGGATCGAAGATACGCGCCCAAAACCATACATTGGTGCCGGAATAACGGATCAGGTTGTTCTGCGGATCACGCTTGAGATCGTCTTCCCAGACGCTGATCGGATAACGATCCGGCTCGACCTCGTTGGGACCGAAGCGCAATGCTCCGTCTTTGTTTTGCGCGCCTTCACGCGCTTGATAGCTGTAGCAATTGTAGGTCGCGTTTTCCATCACCACAAAGCTGCCACCATCGTTGAGCCAGCCGTCGTTGAAGCCACTAGATCGCGTTGCGTAGCTACATCTACACCGGATGGCGACCCTCCGTGAAGCGGAAATCGTGGACATCGGTAACACATTAAGAGAAATTGATTGGGAGCCAAAGTTGTTCCCGCATCCCTGTCCCTGGAGCGGGTTGTGCAATCAGCTCAATCTCAAACAATTTGGGCCAAAGCTTGCCAGTCACAAACACCCGTTCTGTTACCTGGTCATAGGCAATGCCATTGAGCACGTCTGCTCCCTGTGCCCGCTCTTCCTGACTGAGCAAACCCGTCAAGTCAATCCAGCCAAGCACACTACCCGTCTGCGGGTCAATCCGTACAATGTGGTCAGTCTGCCACACATTCGCCCAAATTTCGCCGCGAATAAACTCCAACTCGTTCAGCATGGTCACTGGCCCTGTTACGTCAGTTACGTCGAGCCGCCCACGTTCCTCAAACGTAACTGGATCAAGCATGCGTAACGTGGCAGTTCCATCACTCATGAACAATTGGCTACCATCATCAGTTAGCCCCCATCCTTCACCAGGATAACTAAAGGTTCGCTCTAGCTGAAACGTCTGTGCATCGTACACATAGCCAATCTGCGATTGCCAAGTAAGCTGAATAAGTTGATCACCAAAAACCGTGACGCCTTCGCCAAAGACTTCCGCCGGTAGTGGCACACTTTGTTCAACAACGCCCGTTTGCATGTTCACTCGTCGCAATGTCGACTCACCATACAATCCAGTTCCTTCGTACAGCACACCATTCTCGATCACAAGACCTTGCGTAAACGCTTCTCGATCATGGGGATACGTATTCACAACACGGTAGGTTGCCGTTGATGCTGGTGAGAGTTGTGTTGAGGCGAGTGGAGCTATTGTTGTAACGGGTGGTCTAGTGGGGTGCAGGGGCACAGGTGTTATTTGCACAACGCTCGGTTGTATAGGCTGAGCACTGCCTCGTTTACCTGATAAAAGACCCGCCAGAGAACCGCTTACCAATACCACTAATCCTACAATCAACCATATCAGGCGTCGTTGTAGTACAAGGTTCACAAAAAACTACGGCCGCGACTTGTGGCACTTCACCCGCACGTGGGTACTGCCAGCAGAGGAAAGCCGTCCTCCCAGGTGCTTGTCGATACAATACACCTGTACTAAACCTTAACATGAAAATAATAGCGTAACTCAAACTACTTCCGACACCGGAACAGAAGGACACGCTCACAGGCACGCTTGAATCGGCGAATCCTGCCTGCTTGCTGTCAGCATCTCCCGATACAGGGCGTCCACAAACGATGATGGACACTAGTCACTATGCCTAATTTGAGCACGTCCGCCGACACTACCTACTACGCTATAACCTGATAGCCACATACGCTCCCTTCATCATGGTCGATACCAAGAACTTTGGCTGCTCGGGTTCTAATGCGCTTCAGTTATTAAGCTTAAAATGCGACTGAACACGCACAACACATCCTCTAAACATGGATCTGCTGTGTATGTTCAGTCAAAGCACGCTCGGCCGATACAACTACTATGTCTTCACATGTTGCTCGAACCACGCCAACGTCTTAGCCCAGGCATCCTTGGCTGCATCCGCATTGTAGTTGCGTCCCGTATCATTATGAAAGGCATGGTTTGCCCCTGGATATATGTGCTTCACAAAGGTTTTGTTCTGTTGCTGCATCGCCGTCTCGATCTCAGGGATGCTTGTGTTGATTCGTTGATCCAACTCGCCATAGATCGCCATGACTGCTGCCTGAATTCCTGGCACATCCTCAATTTTTGGTGCTGGACCATAATACGGCACTGCCGCCCGCAACTCCGGCATTTTGGTCGCAACGCGCCATGTAACACCACCGCCATAGCAGAACCCAACCATGCCAACCTTGGCTGTATCGATGAACGACTGGCTTTGCACGTAGCGAAGGCCACTCTGGAAATCTTGCACCGGCTGTCCTTCCGGTGCTTGACCAAGCGCTCCCTGAATTTGGGCAGTGTCGGTGATGGACGCTGTACCTCCCTGCCGCGATAGCAGATCAACGGCGAGTCCAACATATCCAGCTTTGGCAACGCGGCGTGTAACATCTTTAATATGCTCTGTCAGACCACGATTTTCATGACACACCAAGATGATCGGAAACGGACCCGTGCCGGTTGGTTTGGTGAGATAGCCCATCAAGGTCGCACCTTCACCCGGAAATTCGACCATACGAGCCTCGATGTCGGAATCAGTCTCGGGAACGCTTACGGCAGGATCAGGAGCTGTCGGTGCGGCCGGACTTCCAGTTGCACCGGGCGCTGATGCGAGTCCTGATGGGCTAGTCGCGGGTGATCCGGCCATCGACGAGGCAGAGCCAGCACTTGCCGCAGACGACCCGGCAACACTCGCATTGGTGCCGGCGTTCGACGACCCTGCGGCACCACATGCTGTAAGGATTGTTGTAGCAAGCGCCATGCTTCCGGTGATTGCAGCTATTCGGCGGAGCGCTTCACGACGTGACAAATGACCTTCCTGATACTCCTCGACAAACTCATCAACCAGATATAACTGCATATCGTTCAGATTGTCAGCCATAGTCACCTCCCCGTAAGGACATCATTGTTGTGCTGCTCTTTCTAGTGTACGTCAAAACCAACAGGTACGTATGTATTCATGCTTCAAGGTCCGTTTGTTACCACCACAGCCCAAAGCTAGCGTCGGACTAGCTCCGCAGCTAAAAGTATTGTGTTCTGATAAGAGGATAGTGAGGATAATGGACTTTGACTTCAGTGTACTCATGGAAAGGATATGATGGAGTTGTACAGGAGTAGTGGAGAGGTGTGAAGCTATAGTGCAGTGACGTTTTAACCGCCGTTCAAATCGTCACTGCACCCAAGAAACATGCTCAATGCAGTTGAAAGCCGCTATCTACACGAACTTACGCCCAACGCACCAGCCCTAGCTCATACTTCGTGGCAAGCTCAGGGTGGAACGGCACAACCCTCACGCCGTACACCAGACTACCGCCGTGCTGTGCTGCAATGTTGCCGCTGTACACGAGCGTGTCTTTTTCTGCCTGTGACTGACGCTGTAGCTCAACCGAGCCTGTTTCGGTAATGTCACCGTTTTCATCGCGGCCCACCACAAGTTCGACCCTGACATCTTCAGGACGCAACGCACCTAGACGTAGCTGCGCTGAAACAGTAACCGGCTCACCCATACCAACCTGTGTATCGCGCGG
>JASKZZ010000026.1 GCA_030147335.1 Herpetosiphonaceae bacterium
GTCGAACATTGACCACGAGCGCACAAGGCCCGTCGCCTTACGCAAAAACAGAGTTGACTCAATGTTGCTGTCAAGCCCTGAACCTTGTCGCTGGCTTTGTGTTGATCGATCCACAGTGTTGCACTCTGTCCTTTCTTTGAAACAATCCATTTTGCCAATTCGTTTTGTAAACACAAAGAAACCGAATCAGCAGTTCTGTCCGCTGTGTCGTTACCCGGTTGTTAATGTGTAACTCTTAATACCTTTACGCTGGTCAAGATCGACGACAGCGCCTTGAAGCACGCCTTGCTCGTAGGCGCTGCCCGCGTTAACAACCAATGTTTTCTTCAGCTTGACCGCGCCTTTGCCTTCGTGAATATGCCCATGCAGCGACAACAACGGCTGATGCTGCATGATTGCATCGCGAACCGCCGTACTGCCCACGGGAACCAGTGAACGACCGGCATCCTTTACCCGCAAATCGGCATCGATTTCGGGCGCGTCGTCAAGCTGCGAGTTATACGGTGGACAGTGAAAGTTGAACACGGTACGACGCACATCCATCTGCGGATTAATCATCGCGCGAATTTTGTCAGCCATATCCGGCTCGGTGCATTCACGATAGGTTTGCCATGGTGTTTGATTGGACCAGCCGGTACTGACCATGGTAAAGCCATCGCCCAGTTCAACCGCTTTGCCCTCAGCCAGCACAACCGATTGCGCCGTTCGCAGCACTTCATCCACATCCGGTGGATCGTCATTACCGGGACACACAAAACAACGCAGCTTCGTGCCTTTGAGACGTTCGTCGGCCAAGGCTACCCACTGCTCAAGCACATTGAGCATTTGTTGATGGAAAAATGCATCAAGCGTTGCGGGATTGGCTGCAAATTCAGCAAGCTGTTCTTGGGAAGCTCGAAACGGATAATAGCCGCGACTTGAAACACGCTTTTCCATGTCGCGGACCTCGTCTTCATTCTTCAAGATAAACTCTTGCTGCAACAGTGTTGCCTTGAATGTGCCGTCGGTAAGCTGCGTGATCGGCACCAGCGCTTTGCCGGTCATATCCCCGCCAAGGACGAGCACATCCGCCTGATAAAATTTGCCGGCGTTTAAAAACTTCTTCCAGCAAATATCAGAACCGTGAATATCTGTCGCAAAAAATAGTCTTAGCACACGTTCTTCCTCCGACGGCGATTCTCGCATAAACTATGCCGTGCAACGCACTTCCACCGGCATGCCTAACATGAGATTATACAATCTATTGGAGATCCGAATGTATGTATTGCGATATTTGACAGCCGTTTGCAATCGTGGCACTGTGTAGCGCCGGGAAGCTGTCGCGCGTTCCGCTGCTTATCCAAAGGACAGTATGACCACCGACGAACTCGCTCCATTACTGGATCGCGCAATTACAGCGCGCGAAGCCATGTTTGATGCGCGGCACGAATCGGCAATGCGTTTGTTCAACGGATTTGTGGAAGGCTGTCCCAGTCTTGTTGTTGATCTGTACGCAACCACCATTATTATCCACAATTACGCCGATCAACCCGAGGATAACTACGCGCTTGTTGCCGCAGCGCAACAGATTCTACGCCAGCGCCTACCTTGGATTCGCGCAATCTTGGTGAAAACACGACGAGGTGCAACCGCGGAGGCGCGTAACGGTGAACTGGTGTATGGAACAACGCTGGACCGACGAGTTCGTGAGCATGGTGTCTGGTATGCCGTTGAGCTAGCTATGAATCGGGATGCAAGCTTATACCTGGACACGCGCAACCTGCGGCAGTGGGCGATCGACAACCTCAATGGCAAAAGCGTGCTCAACACGTTCGCGTACACTGGTAGTCTTGGTGTTGCGGCGCGTGGTGGTGGGGCAGCGCGTGTTGTGCATCTTGATCTTAATCGGCAGTTCCTTAATGTTGCAAAAACGTCATATACATTAAACGGCTTCCCGATCCACAAACAGGATTTTCTTGCGGGTGATTTTTGGCCGCTTACAAATCGTCTCAAACGGGCTGGTGATCACTTCGATTGTGTATTTCTCGATCCGCCATTTTTTGCGGCAACACATCATGCAGTGCTTGATTTGGCGCAAGATGTTGCCCGTTTGATCAACAAGCTTCGTCCACTTGTCCATGATGGCGGCTCAATCATCGCAATCAACAATGCCTTGTTTGTAAGCGGACAAGCCTATATGTCGGCGCTTGAGGCATTATGTCACGATGGTTATGTCTCGATTGCCGATCTAATACCTGTGCCAGCTGATTTCACTGGATTTTCACAAACACAGACCAACCTTCCAATCACTGATCCCACACCTTTTAATCACAGCACCAAAATTGCGGTGCTGCAAATTCGCCACACACGGCAAGTATGAGCCGTACAATCTTTAAGAAGCAACCGGCGCAAGCATATGCAACGCTCTTATAAATAACCGCTGGCACACCGCTTGCCGCCCAACAAGGCTTTGTGCTTTTGTGGCAGAATAAAGGTAGGACGTTTCAACAAGGAAGTTTTGCATGAGTCGCATTATTGTGTTGCGGCGCAGTCTTGGCACCGCAGCAATGCAGCGTGAATTGGAAGACCTTTTTCGTCGGCAGTGGGGTCGCCAGCAGCCCGTCTCGATCCGCCACCGCAGCGATCTTTGGCAACCGTCGGTTGACGTGTATGAAACAGCCGAAGCGTATGTTGTGCTGCTGGAGCTTGCCGGAATGCGCGGCGCGGAGCTTGAGATCACGCTTACCGAAGGCGCGCTGTTTGTAAGCGGGCGACGACCGGAACTCCATCGCGAGGGCGCGGTTCATTTTCATCAGCTTGGCATCAACGAAGGCCCGTTTCAATGCGCCGTTTATATTCCGGGCGCGGTTGCAGAAAATGATGTGGAAGCTATGTATGACGATGGGCTATTGACAATCACGTTACCCAAACGTATGGCTGTCAGTCGCCGCATTCCGATTATCAGCGAAGCCCACGCGTTACAGTCTGCGGATGGCGATGCAGAAGATACACCAGAGAATCGTGACGGGGAAACTGGAAACGACGTGGAGTGAGAACAGAGGTCGGTTGATAGCGATTGCGGAGTGTGAGTTTCAATATAGACCATGCGTGTTGACCGCTGAGGATGCAAGGTATCGGGCAGCAATCAGTTGTACATGATGCGTTGCGGGTCAGGCGAGACACGTAGAGCGGAGAGATCATAATGACAGATAACCTGGAAACGACCAGTCCCGAGGTCGAACAGCTAGATATACCGGAGGAATTAGCACTCCTACCGATCTTTAACAATATCGTCTACCCAATGACCATTATTCCGCTGGCGATTGGACAGGAGCAAAGCATCAAGCTGATCGATGACGCGCTCATGGCGAGCCGCATGATTGCGCTTGTTGCGCTGCGCAACACCGACGAGCGACCGGCGCAGGTTAAGCCGGAAGATTTTTACATGGTCGGCTGTGCTGCAAATGTCCACCGACTGCTCAAAATGCCGGATGGAACGCTTCGCGTTGCAGTGCAAGGTGTTGAACGCATCGAAATCGTCGAGATCATCCAGACCGAGCCGTATTACCGGGCGCGCGTTCGAGCAGTACCCGATACGGTTGAGCAGGGCTTGGAGGTCGAGGCGCTGATGCGCAATCTTCAAGGCCTGGTAACACAGATGGCCCAACTCGTGCCGCAATTCCCAGAAGAGCTGCAAACCGCAGTTATTAACGAGGACGATCCGCGCCGTCTGGCGTATCTGCTCGCGCTCTACACACGGATGGAGCTGAACGAGCGGCAGGCGATTTTGGAGGAAAACAGCGTCCGACGCAAGCTTGAACGATTGAGCGAGATTTTACGTCGCGAAGTCCAGGTACTTCAGATCGGGCAACAAATACAGGGTCAGGTCAACGAAGAAGTCAACAAATCGCAGCGCGAGTATATTTTGCGCCAGCAGCTGCAAGCGATCCAGCGCGAGCTTGGCGAAGATGATACAAACGCTGCCGAGATCGAGCGTTTTCGTGAGTCGATCAACAAGGCTAATCTGCCGCAAGAAGCGCTCGAAACCGCCCAGCGCGAGATCAACCGGCTGAGCCGCATGAGTCCGGCGTCGCCCGACTATGGCATCACACGGACCTATCTGGAAATGTTGACAACGCTGCCGTGGAACGAACGCACCGAGGATCAGCTCAACGTTGGGATTGCTAAACACGTGCTCGACGAGGATCACTATGATTTGGAAGAGATCAAGGAGCGCATTCTTGAATTTCTTGCCGTGCGTGAGCTGCGTCGAACC
>JASKZZ010000034.1 GCA_030147335.1 Herpetosiphonaceae bacterium
ACTGTTGGATCATTGCTTTGGTTGGCAACAGCGGCGCGAAATTGTTCGGCAGCGGCAGCGGGTTGTCCTCGGCTACTATACAGCTGGGCAAGTGCAATGTGCGCGCTGGTGCGCTGCGGATCGAGTTCTACCGCACGTAGCAGCTCCGCTTCCGCTGTTTGCGCATCGTCACGCGCCAGTGCCAGTTGGGCAGCTTCCTCATGCACACCGGGGGCGTTGGGATACGCTGAGCGAGCGCGTTGCAGTACGGCACCGGCTTCGTCAAGCTTGCCGGTGGAGCGATAAATGGCTGCCAGCATAACCATTGCTTCCATATTATCCGCGTTGGCCAGCGGTACGAGTTCAGCCTCAGCCTCGGCCACTTTCTGCTGCTCACGTAGTGCTCGCGCCAGCTGGATACGCGCATCTGCCGCCCATGTCCGGTTTTCCGCAAGCCAGCGGTAATGCGTTTCGGCAGCATCCCAGCGTTTGTCGGCAACTGCCATATCGGCCAGCATTTGATGCGCCAGAAAAAATCGCTCATCGGCTGCAAGCGCCGCTACAAGCTCAGTCCGAGCTTCTTCGCGCTGGTTTTGATCGTTCAGTAAGCGTGCTTTTCCATAATGATGCTCAGGTCGTGCTCGAAGCGTAGACGCGGGTGACTCTGGATTAACCAGACTGGCTGCCGCGTCGAATTGTGTTTGAGCAAGCTGGGTATTTCGACTCAAATAAGCGGCGCGGCCTTGTTGATAATGGTATTCGTACTGAAGTGGCAGATTTGGCTCTTGCTTAAGCGCGGCAACCGATGTAGCAATTGCTTCTTGCAGGGGGGTACGTGTGCCTCGCACCGCATCCCAGAAGCGCCGCAAACGACTGCGTGGCTGTTGTGCCAGGACGCGCCCCTGATCGATCTGGACAAGCATTAATTGATAGCGGCGATTGAGCAGTTCCTGCTCCAAAATCGCGGCCTGCTTCTCAGCGAGTCGCTGCATGAGCTGTCGCGAGGCAACGCCATAGGCCGCCGCCTGACGCAAAAACTCGTTGCGCAGTCCCTCAATCTGCGCGATGCCTGTTTCGGTTCGTACACGCAGTTCAGCGAGTTGCTCAAGCGATCGGGTAGGTGGAAGCTCCAGTTCCCATTCAAGCTGTTTGGTTGCAGTAAGCACAGGCGTGAGCGTCAGGACGCTTTGCTCGGCTAGCGCAGGCCCGTTATCCTCATCAAGCGTGAGCACACGCTGCATTGCAATACGTGCTTGTTGCAGCTGACCGTTGCGGCGATAGGCCTCGCCCAGAGTTGCGACAATTGGTGGCGATTCGCGCGCGATCTGGGCTGCTGTTCGCAGTGGATCGAGGGCAGCCGCCGGTTCGCCGAGGTCAAGAAACAGGCGACCAAGATTGGCATGCGCTTGCGCTAGCTGCGGCGCTGTTTCCGCCGCGCGTACAAGCACCTCCCGCGCAGGATCTAGCTTTTGTTGATCGAGTAGTAGCGCGCCCAAATTGTTAAGCTGCTGCGGACGCTCGGTTGCAGCGGCTTCTCGGGCTGCGCTTTCAGCATCCGGCAGCATGCCTTCCGCCCACAAAATGATTGCTCGCAGCATTGCAGGAAGCTCGGGCTGCAGCACATCTCCATAATCCCTGCGCAGCGTGTCAATCGAAACCATGGCAAGATCGGCATCGCCTCTGCCAAAATGATTAAGGCTGTCGAGTACTAATGGCAGCACCGCCGGACCATTGAGTGGGTGCGTCGATAACTCGTAGTCCACCGGCAGCGCAAAGTGGCCATCAAAGCCTTGCCACGTGCGAGGTACAAATGGTTCACTTGGCAGCCAGAGTAGATTTGGTCGCAGTCCAGCCTGATCAGCAGTTGTGCCTTCCGCAACCTGGCCCCAGATAAGAACATCAGATCCTTGTGTTTGGGCCATCGCTAATGCCTCGGCGGGAGTGGTGGGAGCACGACTAAGTAGGCCAATGTTCATCGGGGTCGTTACGCGGGTTTTGAGCGCCTCGTTAAGCTGCTCCGCGACGATCGCTCCCTGGCGCTGATCCTCACCTGTAGTTTGGAATGGCGCGATCCGCACCACAAACTCACTTGGAGGTACCGCCGGACCAGCACGCAATAACCCGAGGTTGTTGAGTACCAGTGACAACGCCAGCAAGCCAATCAGCGCAAGAATTGCTAGTCCTGGGCCGCCGCGTGACGTGTACCATGCAGGACCACCCGTACGTTTGGTTGTCAGCGCGGTACTTCGCAGTCGTGACGGTGACGGCGGATGACGACGCAGCCACACCATTCCAGCCGCTAACCCTAGCAAGACAAGGAGCAAAATGATCGTTAGCGTAGTCACGATGATGATTACGACGTACTGTCAGGAGGCGGAACACGCTCATTTAGGCGCAGCAGCTGTGCAACACATGCCCGATAATACTCGGCAGGGAATGGCGCGCCGATAAAAGCGTATGCACCACAGGCCCACGCCCGATGTTCGTCTTCGGGTTGTGGCGAAGCAATAATCAATGGCAGCGCTGGCTTTGACTCGCGGAGAGCAACCGCAGCCGGCCAAGCTTGGGGAGTTGCAACATTCAGGATCACGAGATCGGGTATATTGTCTAAAATCTCTTGCGTTGTCGGTACGGTGGTAAATGATATCGCGCGCACTCGTCCATCATTGAGCATTGGCTGAAGTGATTCGTGCAATAATGGCTCGGGGCTGACCACGACGATTGTTAGCGGCTGTCCGCGCCGATCGTCAGCGGGAGCGACTGGAACATCCTGAACACGCCCGTTGATAGCAAATGAGCTACCCGAAAACTTCTTGGCGTAGCTTTTCATCTCAGTCGCCATGGAGGCTACTTCTTCATACGACGCAAACGTCCGGTTGTCATTGGTGACGCCCCCAATCGACACGCTGACAATGGGAAAACGCCGAGGCATGCCAAAACGGTCAACCCCACGTAGATAGCCCCGTTGCCGGTCGGCAGCATCGTAAAACGCCAACACCTCACTATCAAATCGGGCCATGACCTCCTGGCTCAAGTTTTCCATGGCCTGCGGCGCGATGATCGCCACAAAATCATCGCCGCCAATATGCCCGACAAAAATATCGTGTTCATTGGTTTCCGCGTCAACTTCGCGTAAGATGTTGGCAAGCAGCTTGATTACGCGATCACCACGAGCCGGACCATACGCATCATTGAGCGCCTTGAAGTTGTCGAAGTCAAAATACAAGAAGCCAAAAGGTGCTTTCGTCTGAATACGCCGCTCGACTTCTTCCGCTATCGCCGCATTGCCAGGAAGCTGGGTGAGTGGATTAAGCACGGGAATACGTGCCTGACGACGCAAGTTCGCCTTGATCCGCGCTACAAGTTGGTCGGCATCAAATGGCTTAGGAATATAATCATCCGCGCCGCTTTCAAAACCGATAACAACCTCATTTGTCTGGGTGCGTGCTGTCAAGAGCAGCATCGGTAAATGGCTGGTGCGCGTGTCGTTACGCAGCTGGCGCACAGCCTCCAACCCATCCATAATGGGCATGTTAACATCGATCAGCAGTAGGTCGGGCTGCTGGGATACCGCTGCTCGCACCAAAGCTTCGCCGCTGGGCACAGCGATAACGTCAAAGTTATGCTCTTCAAGGATTGCTTGCAGTAGTTCCCGCAGACCTGCGTCGTCATCGGCGATAAGAATGCGTTCTGCCATAAGATAAGGCGGGCCTCACACAGCTATGCTTAAGCGTGTCGCTCAAGCACACGGAGCAATTCGCTGACTACATCAGCAGGACTTAGGCCGTCACTATGAACAACATAGGCTTTGGACGGCTGCTGCATATTGTGTGCATCAAGCCCGTCACGACGGCACAAGTCATCATACACGGTTTCATATGCAATATCCCGACCCTGGCTTGAAAGCTCGGTATGTCGCCGTCGGGCACGCTCTTCTGCTGTTGCTAGCAAAAATATCTTGAAGTCGGCATCCGGCATCACAACACTACCAATGTCGCGCCC
>JASKZZ010000076.1 GCA_030147335.1 Herpetosiphonaceae bacterium
GCAATCCCTGAATTAAGTGGCAAGCTGGGCGGTTTCGATCCCAACCAGTGTCTTGAAGGCGAGCTAGGCTTCCTGCGAGTCGTGCTTCAGGACGGCAACACGGCCGGTGGTCAAGATAATTCCCCAACGCGGGTTTCAGTAACGGCGGGTATCGACCTGGATGCGACAGGCGATGACCGCATGACCTTTGACGATTTCATCAGCGGTGGCGTTGCGATCAATCCAACGGTTAAAGCCGGCGTCAACATCGACCTGCGCTTCAAGACGGGCTTCAACGAGGCGGGCGGCGACCTGCCCAACGTCATCGGCTCGTTCCACTTCGCATGGGGCTGGGAGCTAGGCAAGGATCTCGAGCCAGGCGAGCTGGCCTTCAAGAACCTGAACCTTGACGCCGGCAAGTTTGTCAGCAAGTTCCTTAAGCCGACGACGGACAAGATCAAAAAGGTAACCTCGCCATTCCAGCCGGTTATCGAAACTGTCCGCGCGCCAATTCCTGTGCTTTCCGACATCGCCGAGATGGTTGGCGAACCGCCCGTCACGCTGTACGGCTTGATGGATACGCCGGGTCTGCCCAATGAACTCAAGATGGTCAAGAGCATTATCGGATTTGTCGCTTTCGTCAACGAAAGCTTCCCCACCGATCCGAACGGTGCTCTAATCCTGTCGCTGAGCGACAATCCGTTAGCCTCCGGTGGTGACTTCACCGTTGACTACTCGAAGGCCAAGAGCGGCACCACATCCGATAAAGCGGATACGCTGGTGAAAACGTCCAGCAAGACCAAGAGCTTGACCAAGAGTGTACCGGGTGGTGAAAAGACGACAGACGAAGGTGCCTTCGGCGTGTCGGGCCTATCGCTGCCGTTCTTGGACAACCCGTCGCAGATCTTCGGTCTGCTGATGGGTAAGGATATTACGCTGGTACGCTACGAACCCGGCCCGTTGAAAGCGACCGCCGGCTTGAGCATCACGTTCCCGCCGATCGTGATTGGCCCGATCCCAGTATCAATCGGTATCGCGGTGTCAGCCTCGATCGAAGGCCGCATCGCAGTCGGCTACGACACATCAGGTCTGCGCAAGGTTCTTGACGGCGGCTCCGGTGACAAGCTTATCGACGGCATCTTTATCGACGATTACGATGCTCAAGGTAACGATGTTCCCGAAGTGCGGCTGATTGGCAACGTCACGGTGACGGCAGCTGTTGACGTGGGCTTCGCGGCAGTTGGTGTCTACGGCGGCGTCGAGCTGATTGCCGACCTCAACCTGCACGAAGAGCCGGTGCAAGATGGCAAGCTGCGTATTCAGGAAATTTTCAATAACCTGAGTAATCCGCTCTGCTTGTTCGATTTCGAGATGGGCCTCGATGCCTTCCTCGGTGCAATGGTCCGCGTTGGCTTCGATCCGTTCAGTGCCAAGTTCAAAATCGAACTGCTGCGCGTCCGGCTGCTCGACTTCAAGCCCGATCTCTGCGAACCGAAGGAACCCGACTTAGCCGTAATCGACGGCAATGGCAACCTGTTGCTGAAGATGGGTCCGCATGCTCCGGGACGCAACCTAGCTGAAGGCGAACCGAATGAGAAGTTTGTCGTCCGGCAGCTCGCCAACTGGTCTAAAGACGGCAAAACGTACACCCGCTTCTCGATCACTGCTTTTGGCGCGTACGAAGAGGAATCAACCGAGGTCGGCAAGGCGGTTGTGGCCGATGCTGGTCCAGGCGACGATATCATCCAGCTGCTATCGGGTGCCCGGCAGAACGCACAAGGCAAGGATGAGGTCGTTCCGTTTACAGCGCCATCCTTCCTCAACGGTGGTGACAACGACGACCGCATCGACGCCGGTAGCGGCAAGGACGTATTGCACGGTAATGCCGGCAACGACACTTTGCTAGGCGGCGACAACCCCGACGGCGACGCGAACCGCGATGAATTGTATGGCGATGAGAATGATGACGTGCTCGGCGGTGAGCTTGGCAACGACGTTCTGGTCGGTGGCGACGGTATCGACGCGGCTTCGGGTGGTGCCGGTAGCGACTACATCGACGGCGGCACTGGCGACGACCTGCTCACGGGTGGACCGGGCGCGCAAACAGCACCGGTTGGCAAGGAGCGGCTGCTCGATGCTGGAGACACAATCCTTGGTGGCCTTGGCCGCGACACAATCGAGGGCAACGCTGGCGATGACCTCTTGTCGGGCGACAACATCATGTTTGCTGATGCAGCAGCTTGCCAGACAGCAGGGGATGCGAACGATATCGAGGACGTGGTCAACGGCGGCGACGGCAACGACTTTATCCGTGGCGGCGCTGGCGACGACAAATTGGCAGGTGGTATCGGCAATGACACCATCTGTGGCAACATCGGCAACGACTTGGTTGACGGCGATGACGACAAGGCCGGCAATGCGGGCGGCAACGACACCTTGAACGGTGGCGACAACAACGACACCATGGTTGGACGAGCCGGTATCGACATCATGCATGGCGAGAATGGCGACGACACCATGACTGGCGGGGCTGGCGGCGATACCATGAATGGTGGCGACAACAATGACACCATGTTAGGCGAGGCCGGCAGTGATGCGATGCTTGGCGGTAATGGTAACGATACGATGGACGGCGGCGCTGACGCGGACACAATGGAAGGCAATGCCGACAACGATACGATGAAGGGCGACAGCGGCGCGGATTCGATGAAGGGCGGCACTGGCAACGACATCATGAACGGTGGCGCTGACGCCGACAACATGGAGGGCAACGAGGACAACGACACCATGTTCGGTGACAGCGGCGCTGACTCGATGAAGGGCAATGCCGGCAACGACATCATGCGTGGTGGCATCGACGCCGACACGATGGAAGGCAACGCTGGCGATGACACGATGAACGGTGACGGCGACGACGACCTGATGTCGGGTAACGAAGGCATCGACACCATGTATGGTGATAGCGGCGTCGACTCTATGTACGGCAATGCCGGCAACGACAGCATGCATGGTGGTGACGGCGACGACACGATGGAAGGCAACGCTGACAACGACACGATGAACGGTGACGGCGACAACGACAGCATGATCGGCGGCAGCTCCACGGCTGGACAAGCCGATGCCGGCGACGAGATGTATGGCAACGTCGGGCTGGATGTGATGCTCGGCGATAACGGCCAAATCAGCGCGACGCGCGTCGTAACCTTGCTTGATGTCAACAGCACCGATGCATTACTCGGCGGCGATGACACAATGCATGGCAACGAAGGCCGCGACATCATCTACGGCGGCCTGGAAAATGACTGGCTGTACGGCGACGAGGCCGACGATTATATCGAGGGCAACGCCGGCAACGATACAGTCTACGGTGGCGCGGGCCAGGACGACCTGATTGGCGGTACTGGACGTACCATCAGCAATGATCCTGCATCAGCAGTTGATGGACGGTTCGACGGCGCGGATATATTGTGGGGCGGCGATAGCCAAGCCGATATCGCTGACGACTTTGACGTTATCATCGGTGATAACGGCGTGATTGGTCGAACTGGTAAGAACAACAGCTTCAACGGCGCGGCTGCTCGTACGATTACGCTGCTCGACGTAGGAGTAATTGCAGCGGCTGCAGCTGCGAACACCAGCGGCGGCGACATTATGTACGGCGAGGCCAACGACGACGTGATGTATGGCCAGGGCGGCGGCGACACCATGCGCGGCGGCAGTGGCGAAGATGCCATGGAGGGCAACGACGGCAGCGACCAGATGTTCGGCAACGACGGCGGCGACGACATGGTCGGTGGCACGGGCCGTATCAACGCGGATTCGGAAACCGGTACGCCTGGACGATTAGACACCAACGACACGATGTCGGGCGGCAATGGCTTTGATGTCATGGCTGGCGATAATGCGTTGATTGTTCGGCCTGTTAATGCTAGTGGCGCTTGGATTGCAGACACGTACGCCAACGATGTTGCTAACGTGATCCGGCGCGACGTGACTCTTCTGGAACTAGCGTCAGCTGTGTCGAATAGTCCTCAGCCAAGCGCTGCGGTTAGTGGTGGCGACACGATGTTCGGCGACGGCGGACGTGACATTATGTTCGGTCAGGGCAACGGCACCCAGCCGGCTACGCAAAGCGACCCGACAGACGGCGTTGACAATGACCGCGACGGACGTGAGAGTCTAACTTCAACTGTGTTCGACTGCCTCGACGGACGCGACAACGACGCATCTGACGGCGCAGATGCGGCAGATCCACAGTGTATTGCCGCAATCGACGAAGATGCGACGTGGACTGGCGATATCATGAACGGCGGCGACGGACCGGATTACATGGAGGGCAACCATGGCTCCGACTGGATGTTCGGCAACGGCGACGAGGACGATATGCTCGGCGGCAGTTCGGCGCTCATAGCCGACGGCAAGCCCCGGTTGTTTGTCCCCGCAAATCCAACGCAGCCAGTTCCAGCATCAAACATCAAAGACGGGGCTGATGTGATGCAGGGCGATAGCGGTGTCGCTTCAAGCGGTGAAGACGATGTGATGCTCGGTGACAACGGCACCATTTCGCGCGGCACGCCTGGCGTGGCATGGACATCGACCAAATCCAATACTTCCATTTACGACCTCGTGGTTCGGACCACAACCATGGCGCAGACGAACACCGCCGAAACAATGGTTGCTTACGGCGACGATTTCATACGGGGCAACGGTGGCGTTGACGACATGTATGGACAGGGCGGCTCCGACTACTTGGAAGGCAACGCTGGCGAGGACGCCATAGTAGGCGACCTTGGACTGATTACCAATCGGCTTGAGGATGGCTCACGCACAAAAACAATCGCGCCACAGCAGCCGTTCGTAAGCGACGTCATTTTTGAAAAGGACACCCTTACTCGTCAAATTCAACTGTACGCAGCTACAAGCCGCGATGGTGCGAGTACGGTTAGTGGATCATTCGGTGGCGATGATACGATGCTCGGTGGCGACGGCAACGACAGTATGCATGGCGGCATTGGCGTTGACGTGATGAACGGTGACGGCGACAGCCTTGTGGATGGAGTCGACACCGACATTGATGCAGACGATCCGAACGTCAGCACTACTGATGAAGATCGACTCTTTGGCGGCGACGGCGACGACATCGTTTGGGGTGGTCGAGGGCGTGACCATTTGTGGGGAGGCTACGGCGCCGACCACCTGGATGTCAAGCCGCGCGAAGTAGAGGGCTTCGCCAAGGATCCGCCAGCATGGTTCACGTATGGTCGTGTCGATAACTACGCAGACATCGACTATATCTACGGAGGTTGGGATCAGGACGCGATGCAGGCTAACGTCGGTGACAACGGACCAGTTCCAGGTGATCGGTTGATCGACTGGGTCGGCGCCTACAACGTCTTCTACGTTTGCCCCGGTTCATACGGCGAATACATTGCCACGCGCTCGCATTCTCCAGGTATCATTAACTTCTTGCAAGAAATGGCAGGCGGCGACGGCGCGTACAACACGGCTACCAATGGCAGCTCTGGTTATCAAGAAGTCGGCATCGTGTTGAATCCCGACTCGAAGGAGAACTCTTCACCAATTCACCCAGATACGCCAGGTCACTTTACCTGTAATTAGCGAGCGTCGGAACATGGATAGTCGTTAGCATACGAGAATAACTATCCATGCAGGTATCAATATTCTAGCTTGACGCGAGCGCGCCGCCGACATATGTCGACGGCGCGCTATTTTGCTACTGTAGGTTTAACACTCAGGCACAACAGATGCTAAAAGGGGCTTGTTGCATTTGGAAGAAGGGGAACCTGTGGCGACAACAACATCTCGACGTGTGCGCTATCCCGCTCTGCACCATCGAAACTTCACGCTGATTTGGGCTGGTCTTTTGGTGTCGAATATGGGCACGTGGATGCAAAATGTTGCGCAAAGCTGGTTGCTGTACAAACTCACGGGTAACAATGCCCTGTACCTTGGCTGGCTTGGTCTCAGCTTTGCAATCCCGATGACGCTTGTACCACCTTTGGGCGGCGTTGTAGCGGACCGCGTCGACCGGATACGCCTGCTGTATGTTACTCAAACCTGCTCGCTTTTGCTAGCGGTGCTGTTGGCAATACTGACATGGGCTGAGCTGGTTAGACCGGGGCATATCCTGGCTACAACATTCGTTGGCGCGCTGTTACTGGCTTTTGATAATCCAACGCGCCAGGCACTTATTCCCGAGCTAGTGCCACGTGATTCGGTACAAAATGCCATTTCGCTCAATTCGGCAACCTATACTGGAGCTGCATTGATTGGTCCGGCGCTAGCTGGCGTGATGCTTGGCGTCGTCGGCGCGGGCTGGTTGTTTATGTTGAATGCGCTCAGCTATTTCGCTGTTATCGGCGCGCTTTGGGCTATGCGCAACCCGCCGTCGCGAACGGTTCAGCCTGCATCCTTAAGAGACTCACTACTGGGCGGCATCAGATACGTTGCTCGGCATCGAATAGTGTTGTTGTTACTCGGATTGTCGGCGCTTGCGGCTTTGTTTGGCCGCTCGTATCAGCAGTTATTGCCGGTCTTTGCGGACGAAGTCTGGCGAACGGGATCATTCGGGTATGGCGCACTGTTATCGGCGGGAGGAGCGGGCGCATTACTTGGCGCGTTCGGCATGTCGTCTCTGCCGGCGATTCGCCACCAAGGCCGCGTCATGATCGCCAGCGGCTTCACGATGTGTCTTACACTGGTGCTGTTTGCGCTGAGCGGCTCATTCTGGGTTGGTGTCGCGCTGCTACTTGTGACAGGGATCGCCTCAACTGTGTTTACGACAATGATCGCCACTGTTATCCAGCTGCGAGTTCCAGGTGAACTACGTGGCAGGGTAATGAGCTTGTATGCAATCACACTGATCGGGCTACCGTCACTCGGGGCACTGGGAATTGCGACTTTAGCGCAAGCGCTAGGGCGGGAAGCATCGTCAGGGTTTACTTGGTTTGTTCAGGAAGTACTTGGGCTGCTGTATATTATCCAGTTGACCGGCAGTCTTGGCTCTGCCTCTGGCGCTCCGCGTGCCGTTGTTTCCGGCGCGCTGGTTCTGGTTGGGCTGTTATTGATAGCCATACCTGCACTGCGCACACTTCGAGGCCCCGATAACGATATCAGCAATCACAACAATCTCAAATAGGCAGTTGAGCTAGTGGTCCTCTTAACATCGCGCAACAGCGCAAGCCGCGTAGGAGACCACATGTACACTCACAACCGAACCACCTCAACGCGGTGCGGGCGTACCGGTGTAAATAACTACCAAAAACACTACGATGCCAGTGCCGGCTCCACTGTAACCGACACAAATGTGGCGCTCGCTAATTGTTGAACCTTTGACACAAACTCCAGTAGATCGAACGGCTTATCAAGTGTAGCGAGCCGCTCGACACCCCATCGTTGAACTTGCTCCTTGAGCAACCAGGAGGCTCCTGAACACAATAGCACGGGAATATTCATTGTTGAAGGATTGTCACGTAATAATTGCAGTACATTGCCACCGGAAACGTCCGACAGGTGCATATCAAGCACAATAACGTGTGGTTGCTCACGCTGGATTAGTTCAAACGGATCAGTACCCGGCTTCCACGCCACTGTCCGATATCCACTACGCGTCAGCACACGAGAAATGACATGCACATACGTCGGCTCATCATCAATAACCGCAATAAGAAGATCTTCCACTCTTTCTTCCTTGTTTTTCGGGGGGGATAGGGCAATGTTGTCAAAAAATTGTCGAGATACTATAGCCAAGTGGGACCAATGTACACTCACCACCTTACCACAAAGCTTACCACTTGTCGGCATTGCCATTGCTATCAGCGTTTCAACAGCAAATAGAACGTAAAAGGGAGCATTTTAATGGCGTCTCCAAAGATATTAGCGCTTATTTTGGCCGGTGGCGCGGGTAGCAGGATGAACTTACTAACCGAGGTGCGAGCCAAACCAGCACTTCCTTTTGGTGGCACGTATCGCCTTATTGATTTTCCACTCAGCAATTGTGTTCATAGCGCTATTGCCGATGTTTGGGTGATCGAGCAGTTTCAGCCACAATCGCTAAATGACCACCTGCTCAATGGACGACCATGGGATCTTGACAGGACGTATGGCGGACTACGCATTATGCCGCCCTATCAAGGAACGGCGGAAGCTGGTTGGCATCGTGGTAATGCGGACGCGCTGTATCGTAACAGTCGATTTATTCGTGAGTTCGCGCCGGATTTAGTGCTGGTTTTAAGCGCCGATCATGTATATAAGTTTGATTATCGGCATGTAATTGAAGCTCATATGGAGCGCCACGCTGAGGTTACAATGGTAACGACCGAGGTTGAGCGCCATGAGGCTAGTCGGTTTGGCGTGGTGGAAGTTGGGACCGACGGCAAAGTTATCAACTTCCAATACAAGCCTGAGTCACCTCGCAGCAGCACAGTTACGACTGAAATATTTGTGTACAGTGCCCACACGTTGCTGAACACGCTCGCAGAGCTGGCAAACAACGGCAACGACACCGACGACGAGTCGCCGCTCAAAGACTTCGGCCACGAACTATTGCCACGGCTTGTGGAACGCGGACAAGCCTATGCCTATCCGCTTGACGGTTACTGGCGCGACGTGGGCACGCTCAGCTCGTATTGGCAGGCACATATGGACATGCTCGCCGACCAACCTTCATTACGGCTTGACGAACGAGACTGGCCGATCCGTACCTCGGATACAAGGCGTCAGCCTGCGCGTATCCATGTGACAGCAGTGATTGACAACAGCTTAATCTCGCCCGGCTGCGACATCAAGGGCACCGTTATTCGCTCTGTGATTGGACCCGGCGTAACAATAGCCGAGGGTGCCGTAGTGGAAGACGCGATTGTGTTTCACGACGTTGTTGTGGAAACCGACGCGTGTGTGAAACTAGCGATTGTTGACAGCGACACAACGATTGATCGCGGAGCAATCGTGGGGCAATCGCGCGGTAGCGGAAAGCAGCAGATGAGTGACGAAAGCATTACCGTGATTGGCAAGGCTACAAGGGTAGCACCGGGAACAACCGTCGCGGCAGGGCAAAGAGTACGGGCCGTCGATGTTGAGTCTATTACATAAACAACAGCGTGATACATCAGATTAAGCCAGGGTGGTTACAGCAGATAGCTTCCAAGCATGACAACGCCACTATGCCCCCGTCGAGTTATTACAAACCGTAGGTGATGGTCGTCCAAATCAACAACGTCACTGTTAGCGCAACAGATAGGCCCGATACAACACGCCCCCCAATTGACCCGTGCCGCAGCAGTAGCCGTCTCACCGTCAAACCGACCATCACCAGCGATCCCAACAACATTGCTCGTCGCAACCCGTTATTGAGCATCATGTTGCTCATGCCTGCACTACCAAGGCCCGCAGTGATTAACAACATATGAATAAGATGGTGTTGCGTCGCCACAAAGGCTAAAATTGGCGCAACTATGGCTGATCCAAGTGAACCTCGCATGTTAATGTTCCTCCTCAATTGCATCTGCTAACGCTTCAAGCATGATTGGGCGTTTCTCAGCGGGCAGCCGTTGCAAGATGTTGTTGTAACGCGCAAAAACTACCTGTAGCAGATCAGCCGCAACATCAGCGCCCAATGGTGTCAGATGTAATTCATATTCCCGCCGATCTTGGGGATCTCCCACTTATTCAATCCATTCGCGCTGAACGAACTCGGATACCAACCGACTTGTCGTGCTTTTGTCGAGGCGAAGTTGTGCTGCAAGCGCTCGTTGTGCTGAAGACGGCGAGTGAGCAAGCAGTTGGATAGCATGCGCCATTGATGGTGACATTGGTTGTCCACATGGTGCTTGATCAATGCGTACCAGTCCCCATTCGCGAATAACCGTTTGCATAAGTTGTTGCAGCTGTTGTTCTTGCATAACCAATCCTTATTAGTTGCATTATACAACTAATTCAAAACATATGCATTCCGATGCCTTTCCTGTTCTCTGGTACTGTTAATAATGTTGCATCCATTTGCGGATCCCATACGAATATAAGGTACGCAACAATGTCGTGATGTAACAGTAGGCCAGTGCGAGACGAACCAGCGGCTGAACTACTTTCGTGAAGGTTCCAGCGAGCGTGGTAATGGTCCACAAAGTGGGAGATAACGTCAACGTGGAGGTTGTCGACGAGGAACTCATCGAACGCCTTGCGCGCGGTGATCTAGCGGCCCTTGACGCATTGTACACACGCTATTCGCGACCCGTATTCTCACTTGCGCTTCGTGTGCTGGGGAACTCGGACGATGCAGAAGAAGTTACCCAGGACGTGTTTGAGCGTGTTTGGCGTCACGCTCCATCGTTTGACAACGCACGCGGACGCTTTGGCACGTGGTTGTTGAGCATGACGCATCATGTAGCCGTTGATAGTGTGCGTAAGCGTCAGCGTCGCCCACAATTGGTTGAAGGCGAGTCATCTGAACAGGCGGCACGAGTCTTGACAGATGCGCGCAACGATGTTGTGGAAATAACGATGCGAGGTATGCAGGCTGAACAGATTCGATACGCGCTACGTTCATTACCAGCGCCACAACAACAAGCGATTGAAATGGCATACTTTGGTGGCCTGAGCCATCTTGAGATCGCAGCAAAACTTGGCGATCCATTAGGCACGGTTAAGGCTCGGATTCGGCGTGGGATGGATCGCCTCCGCTCAGCGCTTGAAGGTTTCGGGGTAGAAGGTGATATGACATGAGGGATGATCACGTCGACGATTTGATTGACTTATATGCGCTCGGCGCCCTGGAGCCGGATGAGCAAGGGGCCGTCGATGAGCATTTAGATACATGTGGGCGTTGTCGGACGCAGCTCGCGCGAGCGAAAGAGCTTGTATTGATGCTGGCGTGGACGCCTGACCAACATGACCCGCCGCCAATGCTGCGGGGACGTTTGATGCGTCGTGTCCAGCAGCTTCAACGGCTTGACGGCGACCAGCCACAACGCTGGTGGCAGCGCTTTTTGCCGGATATGCGACAGCGCTCGGCTCAGGTTGCCTTTGGCCTGTCAATGGCTTTGGCTGCCCTGCTACTGATCACAAGCCTGAGAACATCAACGCTGCAACGCGAAATTACGGTACTGCGTTCGCAACTACGCGATCAACAAGTGATTGTTGATGCCCTTCGTTCACCTGACACGCGGCTCGTTTCATTAACCCAGGAAAGCGGAGCTAGTCAAGCTCGACTATTGCTTGATCCTAATGGTCAACGTGGATATCTAGTCACCTCCGAACTTGAGCAGCTGCCAGGAAATCAAACGTACCAGTTGTGGCTACTTGATGGACAAACTCCGGTCAGCGCTGGAATGTTTGAGATCGATGAACAGGGTGTTGGACGGGCTGTGGTTGAAGCAAATCAGCCACTCCGTGAATACCAAGGAATCGGTATCAGTATCGAGCCGGTCGGCGGCAGTTCACAGCCAACCAATGTTGTTCTCCTGAATCAGCTCTAGCCCCAGAGCTGATTCAGCGTAGCCACTAAATGTCCTGAAATCCTACGGTTTGCTCCAACAAAAATCGGTGCTTCACCAACCAACGGTGTATTGTCCGACCCCATGATACGTAGCCTCTTGCTTGTTATGCCGCGTAGCATAGTTTCGTGCTGCCATATTGACAGCAGTACGTTACACTGCTATATTGACAGTAGAATGACAGAAGAACTGTTATTTATGGCAGGAGGCTGTGGTGAATATCCTGATTCTTGGTGGCAGCATTTTTCTTGGCCGTTTCTTAACAGAAGCCGCACTCCAAAAAGGGCATGCAGTCACCCTATTTAATCGTGGAAAACATTTTGCAGATTTGTTTCCAGATGTTGAAAAACTGCGCGGCGATCGTGACGGCGATTTAGTGGCGCTTCAAGGGCGACGTTGGGATGCGGTTATCGACACAAGCGGTTATCTACCTCGTGTTGTTCGTGCATCCGTCCAGCTCCTGGCCGATCACGTCGAACACTATACATTCGTGTCCAGCATCTCGGTCTACGCCGATGTCCGCCAGCGCGGTGTCAATGAGGCGTCGCCGGTCGGCATACTTGACGACCCTTCTACCGAACAGATTACGGGCGAAACATATGGCCCGCTCAAAGCGTTATGCGAACAAGCCGTTGAAGAAGCCATGCCGGGACGGACGCTCGTTATTCGGCCTGGATTGATCGTCGGTCCCCACGATCCTTCTGATCGCTTCACATACTGGCCTCGTCGCATTGCACGCGGCGGCGATGTTTTAGTTCCCGGCAAGCCCGACGCTCCGGTGCAGTTGATTGATGTGCGGGATTTAGCCGAATGGATCGTCCAAATGGTGGAAACGCGGCAAACCGGTGTGTATAACGCAACCGGTCCTACCACTCAGCTGACGATGGGCCAAATGCTGGAAGGTTGTCGCGAAGCCCTAGCTAGTGATGCGCAATTCACATGGGTTGATGAAGCATTTCTGCTTGAATCGAGCGTGCAGCCATGGGTCGAATTGCCGCTGTGGATTCCCGACGACGGCACC
>JASKZZ010000088.1 GCA_030147335.1 Herpetosiphonaceae bacterium
GTTGGCTTGCTTTCGCCCGAAGATGAGGCCAGCCGCCGAGGATTGGACGGCATTGTTCTAACCGATATTGCCACCGCACAGGAGCTACTTGGACAGGTTGGCCAGCTCAGTCGTATCGATCTGCTGCTGCCGGAAGGAGACGTGGGTGAGCAAGCCCAGTCCCGAATCGCTGGCGCACTGCCGCAAGGTGTTGAATTGGTACGTCCCGCAGTACGTTCCCAAGCAATCGAGCAGCTGTCACGCGCGTTTGAAGTTAATCTGACGGCATTAAGCCTGTTGGCGCTGGTTGTCGGCATGTTTCTGATCTACAACACAGTCACCTTTTCGGTCGTTCAACGACGTGGCTTGCTTGGTACGCTGCGGTGCATCGGTGTGACACGGCGCGAAGTGTTTGTGCTGATCTTGACCGAAGCCGCGTTGCTGGGATTGGTTGGCTCGGCGCTGGGTGTGCTGCTTGGAATTGTGCTCGGCAGTGGCTTAGTGCGTTTGGTCACGCGCACGATCAACGACCTGTATTTTGTGGTAAACGTGCGTGGACTGTTTATCACGCCGTTGACGCTGGCAAAAGGCCTCGGGCTTGGCATGGGCGCTACATTAATCGCAGCCATTGTCCCGGCAACCGAAGCGAGCTTTACACCACCGCGAACCGTGCTGCGTCGCTCATCGGTGGAAGAACGTATCCGCCGTGCCGTACCGCTCGTGACCCTTGCAGGCGTCGTGATGATTGCTGTCGGCGTTGGCGTATTATTGCTGCCGTCGCGCTCGTTGTGGCTCAGCTTTGGTGGTTTGTTCGGTATTGTCTTTGGCTGCGCGCTGCTTACTCCACTGGTAACGCTTGGCCTGATGCTTGTGTTACGACCAATTGGCGGCAAAATGTTTGGCCTGTTGGGACGCATGGCCGCTCGTGATGTTGTCGCTTCGCTAAGCAGAACATCGGTCGCAATTGCCGCATTAATGATTGCGATGTCGGTCACGGTCGGCGTCGGGATCATGGTCGGTTCTTTCCGTCAAACCGTGGTCGCCTGGCTTGAAACGAGCCTGCAAGCCGACATTTATATTTCGCCGCCTGGGCTGGCAGCGAACCGAGTGGACGCCGTTCTGGATCCACAGGTAGTACAAGCGCTACAACAAGCGCCTGACGTACAAGACAGCGTACGGTATCGCGGTATTCAAACCCGTAGCGGCGACCGTGTGGTGCAAGTCATCGGCATTGACGTCAGCGAGCGTGGACAACGCGCCTACACGTTGGTGTCGGGGTCGCGTGAGCAAGCATGGCAGGCCTTTCAAAACGGCGCTGTATTTGTTTCCGAGCCGCTGGCCTACCGCTTGAACTTGCCGCGTAGTGGTGGCTCGATTACGCTGCAGACTGATAGTGGGCCACAAACCTTCACCATCGCCGGTATCTACTACGACTATTCATCGGATCAAGGCGTGGTTGTGATGCCGCTCAATGTGTTCCAGGAAAAATGGAACGACCGCAAAATCTCGTCGATAGCGCTCACCGTTCAGCCGGGCGCAAACGTGGATGCTGTCGTTGATGCGCTGCGCGCGCGGGTTGCTGGCCAGCAAGAAGTAGTGATTCGCTCTAACAGCGGCTTGCGCCAGGGCACGCTTGAAATCTTTGATCGAACCTTTGCGATTACGTCGGTCCTGCAACTGTTAGCTACCGTGATCGCGTTTGTGGGCGTGCTAAGCGCGTTGATGGCGCTTCAGCTTGAGCGTGCGCGCGAGCTAGGCGTTATGCGTGCCAACGGTCTCACGCCGCGTCAGCTGTGGGGGGTGGTGCTTGGACAGACTGGCGTGATGGGCTTTACCGCCGGCCTGCTTGCGCTTCCAGTTGGCCTTATCGTTGCGCTGGTACTTGTGTTTGTCATCAACCGACGCTCGTTTGGCTGGACCTTGCAGCTCACCTATCCGCCTTCGATTTTTATTCAAGCAATGTTGCTAGCGCTTGCCGCCGCTCTGCTTGCAGGAATCTACCCAGCGTATCGAATGGCACGCACATCTCCAGCCGTGGCATTACGAGAGGAGTAACGGAGTCGGGCACGCTACAAGGTTAATCGACGATGAGTATTCCCTTGTCGCATGCCAATGGCACACGAAAAGATATGAACAACCGCACTACAAAACGTACACTTGCCGTATTAGGCATTGTTACTCTGCTAGGAGGCGCCGCGTGGCTCCTACGACCCGCGCGTTCCGCTCCGTTGAGCGCAAGCCTCAGTGTTACGGAAGCGCTTAGCAGTGGTGATGAAGGATTTACGCGCGTTACAACGCCTCGTCAGTTTAGCTTTCCCGCCGATCATGGCCCGCACGAAGATTATAAAACGGAATGGTGGTACTACACAGGCAACCTTGACACTGCCGATGGCCGACATTTTGGCTTTCAACTCACATTTTTTCGTCAAGGTCTGGTTGCAGAGCCGCCGGAACGAGAATCGAATTGGGGAGCAAGAAACGTCTATATGTCGCATTTCGCGCTCACCGATGTCAGCAACGAGAAGTTTTACACTGCAGAGCGATTTAGCCGTGACGGCGCGGGTCTAGCAGGCGCACAGGCCGATCCGTTCCGTGTTTGGACCGAGAGCTGGGAGGCGAGCGGTAGTCCTGATAGCGGAACGCGACTACGCGCAAATCATGATGGTGTTGCGATTGACCTTATTGCCCGTAGTGTGAAGCCACCTGTGTTGCAGGGTGATGCTGGTTTTTCAAAGAAAAGCGGTGATCCCGGCGCGGCTTCGTACTACTACTCACTAACACGTATGGAAACAAGCGGGACGATTACCATCAATGGTGAGCAGGTAGCAGTTAATGGCTTGTCATGGATGGACCGGGAGTGGAGCACGAGTATTCTCAGCGCCGACCAGATCGGTTGGGACTGGTTTGCGCTTCAGTTCAATGATGGCGTCGATTTCATGTTTTTCCAGATTCGGCTTAAGGACGGAAGCATCGAGCCTTTGTCGAGTGGCACGATGATCGCGCCGGACGGCAGCGCAACACGCATTGTTCGCGACGACATCCGCATCGAAGTTCTTGACCAATGGACAAGTCCGTTAAGTGGGGCCGCGTATCCAAGTCGTTGGCAGGTAACTATTCCCCAAGAAGATCTTGAGGTGACGATCGAGCCGTATATCGTGAACCAAGAACTACCGCTGAGTATTCTGTATTGGGAGGGCGCGGTTAAGTTCTCAGGTAGCCGTCGCGGCACTCCCGTTAGTGGTAACGGCTATATCGAGATGACGGGATATGCTGAACTAGGCGTTAACAACAGTTCCGGTCGAACACCGTAACCGCATACATACACGCTGATGCACTTATTCGTCGCCCATGCCATGTAGCAGCTTGATATCCCGGTTGAACACAAACACATCCTTCAGGAAAGACGATGACGACGCCAGAGAACGCGCCCAGCGTCCGCCTGGCGTCATTGCTCCACCCAGAATTCCAAGCAGACCTGATGGATTTGGCCATTCGACC
>JASKZZ010000111.1 GCA_030147335.1 Herpetosiphonaceae bacterium
GAGACGGAGCCGACCGACAGCCGGAACCAACCGTTTTCTTCTTTGAAACCAAACGCGCCAAACGCAACAATCGCAAAGCCGGCCTGTTCTAGCACGAATTGGCGAATATCCTCGTTGGTTTGGAATTGCTTGCCCTCAAACGAGCGCCCGATCAGGTCGAGGTTGGCCGACAGATAGATCGCGCCCTGCGGAGCCATGCAGTCAACCGGCAGCCCGGCGTCACGCATTGACTGGAAGCCGCCGTACAACGCATTGAGTCGAGTCTGGACTTCGGACTTCATCTGGCTGTGGTATTCGTCGATTGTTTCGACATCGCACAACAAATCAGCAGTGGCTAGCTGAATCGGCTTTGGCGCCCAGGCACCGACATGCGCAATAATATCTTTGATCGGCTCTGCAACAGTAGGTGGCGCTACAGTCCAGCCCACACGTAGACCAGTAGCGGCAAAACCTTTCGAGATACCGTCAACAAAAATTGTGTAAGCCGCCATTGCAGGCGCGACTTCCGGCGGCGTGTGGTGGCGCGTCTCACCAAAGGTCAGCATCCAATAGATTTGATCGAACAGCAAATAGACCGCACGCTCACCATGCTCTGCTCGACGCGCATTTTCTTGGAGAATCAGATCACAGATTGATCGTAGATGCTCGGCCGACATGACTGAACCGGACGGATTGAGTGGCGTGTTGAGCGAGACGAGCCGTGCTTCGCGGATGTGCGGCGCGAGTGTTTCGGCGGTCGGCAAAAAGCCGTCTTCTCGTCGCGTGACAACTTCGATTGGCCGCGCGCCGACGAGATGGCAATAATGGTTGTTGTTCCACGACGGCAGCGGATAAACGACCGCCTCACCTGGATTGATCAATGCAGCGTATGTCGCATAGATTCCAGGTCGTCCGCCACCTTGCACAATAATCGACGACAGCGGATAGCTTAAGCCAAGCTCTCGCTCGTACAACTGCTGGATCGCTTTCCGCAGTTCCGGCACGCCATCCGCGGGAGGATAGTTCGTTTGTCCGGCCTCAAAAGCCCGCGCTGTCGCCTCAGTTAACGCAGCCGGTATCGGAAATTCTTTTGGACTAAAATCGCCGGCAGTGAGATTAAGCACTTTTTTCCCAGCCGCTTGCATCGCGCGCACATCGGCGGCAATCTTGAGGATTTCTGAGCCGACCAAGCCAGCGGCAACAGTTGATAGATCGCGACGTGCTGCTTGTGGGTCTGCGCCAAAATGTGCCGCAGCGTCGAGTGGCTGTGTGTTTTTCGGATCACTGATGGTTGTCATATTGGCATCCTTTGATTCGATGGTCAAGCCACATGCGGCAGCGCATAGGCTTCTTGACAAGGGGTGCGGCTTGGCCATCGGCAGCGACGGCAGTATTGTTAAGGGTATCTTAGCCAACAATATCCGTCAACACATCCGCAAGGACGCATACAGTATGCTTAAAGCTCTGCACCTCAGAATCGTACTATTCTACGTAGGACCGTAGTTGAAGAGTGTATATGCTACAATGCACGAATGTCAGGCGACCCATATGCCTTCCAGGAAACCCCCTCAACAGTTTTTGCCGCATTGTCACCTACTTTACGGCAAACTGTATGGCTGCGCTGGTTACTTCTGATTTCGGGCCTGTGCGCCGTTGTATTTTTGAGCTGGCGCATCCTGATTCCTCGTCCGCCCAGCTTAATCGAACTAGGTATTGTCCTGCTTGGGGCAGAGCTGTTACTAAGTATCCGGCTCGACAGGGAACGCATCCTATCGTTCAACAGCACGTTCAGCTTCCTCACCTTGCTGTACTTTGGCCCCCTGGTTGCGACTGTTGGACAAGTTGGGGCATGGCTACTGAACCAAACGATTGAAGGTGTTGCGCTACAACATACGCGACAACATGGCTGGACAATTCTTAAGCACGCGTTGCAGCAACTTTGCGCCGGCCTTGTAGGTAGTCTTGGCATCTGGCTAGTGCTTGGCTCTTCGCCATTTCAGCCACCCGCTAATGGTGAGGCCGGTCTTGTTTTGTATGCTTTTTCATACCTCAGCGTTATTCTGGTGTTGTCTTCCATGCAACGAGCGCATCAACCACAAACCGCTGAAGTGCATGGCTACGCAACATCTGAGGCCGACGTATGGCAGGTATTTGCTTTTTTAATGGGTGTTCCGCTCGCGCTGCTTGTCGCAAGTCTGCAAAGCCGTCTAGGTTTCACCTTCGACATGCTTGTAGCTTTTGTTCTGCTTGCCACTATTAGCTACATTATTCGCCTGCAGCTACGACTTCAAGGTACCGCACTGGAGTCCAAAGTCCTTAATGAAATCAGCCACAGCTTGTCGGGTTCGACCGAACTCAACAAGTTGTATCCCGCAATCTATTCGCGGGTCCGGCAGGTTATCCCAGTCGATGTATTTTTGATTGGCCTACTCAATGAGGCCCATACCGAAATCGACGTGCCGTTTTTGGTCGAAGACGGTGAAATGCTGGCGTCGCGCAGCTTTCCAATTGAAAACACACTAGCCGATCACGTTGTTCGGAGTGGAAAGCCGGTGTATCTTGCAAAGGCCGAGCCTGAGATGCCGCATATTCACTTTGGACGGAGTGACAAGCGCTCGGAAGCGGTAATGTTCGTGCCGCTCTGCCTAAGCGAAAATGTGATTGGCATTATCTCGGCACAAAGTTATACACCCGAAGCATACATGGAGCAGCAGCTATCCTTACTCGACTCGATTGGACGTATTGCTGCTGTTGCGATCAACAATGCGCGGTTATTTGCGCGTGAAAAAGAAATACTACGTGGCCGCGAGGAGTTTATCTCGCTCGTCGCACATGAGTTGAAGAATCCATTAGCCGCGTTACTTGGCCATGCACAGATTTTGGAACGTCGAGCAAAAAATGCAGATGAGAAGCTACGTCGTCCGGTAGCAATTATTCAAGAACAGGGCGACCGGATGAATCGCTTAGTAGAAGATTTACTTGATCTTTCTCGTGTCGATACCGGTCGTTTAGCGCTTCATCCACAACGCATTGATCTAGGGGCACTGGTACGCGATGTTGTTGAGCAGCAGCGTGTGCTCACAACGCAGCATCAGCTCAGGATCGCCGTCGAAGGAACGCTGCCGGTGATTGAGGGTGATGTGCTGCGATTGACCCAGGTGTTGCAAAATCTGCTCAGTAATGCAATCAAGTATTCGCCGCAGGGCGGGTCGGTATCTGTTTCCCTATTCATTCGCACCGCCAAGGATCAGCCGTGGCCGGCTCGCATCCATAAAATCATTTCCGATCAACCCTGCTGGATGGTTGTCCAAGTCAACGACCAAGGGATCGGAGTGCCGCCGGATCAGATCGGCCATATTTTCGAGCGGTTTTATCGTGCCAACAACACAGCGCAACTGGATGTAAGTGGCAGTGGCCTCGGTTTGAGCGTGTGCGATGCCCTGATCAAAGCGCATGGCGGCGTCATCTGGGCTGAGTCGGAATGGGGTGTTGGCTCAACGTTTACATTCGCCTTGCCAATCGTTGACGCAGAAAGTAACTCAGTACCATCCACGCAGCAAGGCTTAGGCAAACGGCAGATGTACGGCTAAACTTGCCCAACGCTCACGCAACACGCCACCTAGCGCCCGCAGTCCCCATTCTTCACTGCGGCGATGCCCAACCACCAGCATACCAATACCTGTTTCAACCACTGCGCCTTCCGCCGGTTGCCGAAATTGTCCTGTAACATACACATCAGCGCGGCGCGCGGCAGCCTCACGAACCAGCATATCGTTCATCCCGCCCACGACCGCTACCCGTTGTACCTGCGCCAAACAAGGCCGAGCATCCTCAAGACCGCCGAACATATGCTGCACATGTGTCCGACATGCGCCAAAACTTTGGGCGGCTACATCACCGATCATGCCAAGTGGCCGACCTCCCTTTTCACCCAGCACCTCGACATTCGCCATACCCAAGCTATCCGCCAGGCGTGTGTTAAATCCAAGGGTTAAGCGCTCATCGAATGCAAGATGATAGGCTAGCAAACCAATATGCGTTGGTACATGCCACGGCTCCAGCTTCCATGGCCGGTGCAGAAAAAGTGCATCAATCCTAGTTGATGCCACCCACTGAGGCATCGTGGGCCATGGTTCCAATGCGAGACCAATTCGTTGGATCGAGTGTGGAGAAGCGCGATAGATGCCGCCTTGATCGTCGCCGTAGCGCTCGATCTGAAAGAACCGATCCAGAAATTGTCGCAATTCATCGAGATGTACCATGGCTTAAAGTGTACAAGGGTTTGAAGCGCTTGCGTGCCCCAAACCCTTGTTTCAGCATGTACGAGATCAAGCTAGCCAGCGATCAAGCTCTCGTCCTTGTGCTTATCACCTTCTTCGATCAACATGATCGGAATGCCGTCCTCAATCGGGTAGCGACGACCGCAGGTGCGGCAGATCAGGAAATCATCGCCCTGCAGCTCAACCGGCTGCTTATCGGCGGGGCAAGCCAAGATTTCAAGCAACTCCTTGCTGATCGTGCGTTTCGTGCCCGAGCCGGGACCGCTGCCGTTCAAACTGGTGACAGGCGCTAGGTCAAACGTCGAATCTTCTTGATACTGACGGTACAGCCGAGCAGCAGCGTAACCAAGCGCGGCCAGCAGGGCCAGACCCAGCAATCGTCGAAGTGTTCTCATCGTGCCTCCTACAGCAATTTGGGTATTAAGACCGTAATGTATCATTCAATTGCAATGCGTCCACCTGCTTCGCTGCATGGATAAACGCATTGATTTTAGCAACGTCTTTGATGCCGTCAGTTTCTACGCCACTGCTAACATCAACCACCGACGGACGGACAATTTGAATCGCGGATGCAACATTCTCAGGTGTTAGACCACCCGCTAACCAAACTGGCCAGCGTTGAGCAAGCTCAGCAGCAGCCGTCCAGTCGGCTGCCACGCCTGCACCACCATACGAACCCGTAACATGAGCATCGACGAGCAGCGGATAACGCTCTGAAACATCGGCATCGAGCTGAGCCAACCACGACGATTCAGTCTCGTGCTGATCGAAGCGCACCGCCTTGACTACCGGCACTCCAAACTGGTGAGCGACATCGATCGGCTCGTGGCCGCTTAACTGAACCCAGTCGAGTGCGAGCGCATCAACTACGCCGTTGATGACCTGTGCTTGCTCATTCACAAACACCCCGACGATACCGACCGGCAATTGGCGTAGCGATGCAGCAGTTCGCGCGGCTTCAACAATTAGCAGCGCCTGCTCAACATTTACTTGCCGACGACTCGGTGCAAAGATCAGCCCGAGAAAATCAGCGCCTGCTTCAACAGCCGCAACCGCATGTTCCGGCTGTCGAAGACCACAGATTTTGACTTGAGCCGCCATTAGCATTGCCTACTCACAGGTGGTTACTCCGATACACCTTCAGTACCAGTTCCACCTTCATCTGTTCCAGCTGCCGGCTTCTTGCGACGAGTTCGACGCTTCTTAGCACCACCTGCTGCCTTACCCTGGTCACTATCAGCCGCGCCTTGCTCATTTGTTGGCGCGGTTTGAGCGGCAGCAACCTCAGCAGAAGCATCTGTCTGAGCTGCATCACCAGGAGCTGCCTTTTTGCGCCGATTTCGACGTGGCTTGGCAGGCGCAGGCTCATCCGCCAGTTGCACAGCCATCTGGTCAGCTATCGTGTCTTGCAGCTGTTGGCCGTTACCCATTGTGGCTTCTGGCGTGGAAAGCGGCTCGCTTTCACCTGGATTTGCTTCAGCAGCAGCAGCAGCAGCGGCAATAATGTCATATGTGCGACCACGCCGTCGGCGCTCTGAAGGAGCAAGACCAGCGCTATTAGCCAACCCTGCCGCTGTTTCAACCGACGCATCAGTACGCTCGTCGCCACTGACCGACAGGTTGTCGCCAGATGTTGCGTTTGCTGCCTCCAGAGTATCAATCCGCGCATCATCCACTGCAACGCGGTACTGCGTACTCAAGCGATAGTAGGCGCGCGCTCCTCGACCGGTTCGCTGTAAAATGCCACGGTTGATCGCCTGCTTGACCAGCTCTTTTAACTCATTGTTGGTCAAGTCGAACAATTCTTGGTTGCGCAGGCCGCGTAAGGCACTGAAGATGTCGGCAAAGCGCACCGGATCAACGAATTGCGACATCGAGGCACGGAAGATCTGCCACTCCCGTTCACCAAACGTTCGCGCTTGCGTGTGAAGCTCATCAGGCTGCGTTTCTTTCTCAGCCTCAACTACAGCAACAGTTTCAGCAGGGGCCAAGTCTTCGACCGGAATGCCGGGCAGGCTTGCTTGCTCCACGGTCGTATCGGCGATCTCATCCTCACTGTCGATCTCTGGTTGCTCGATGCTTTCTTCTTGTTCGCGTTCAACATCATCTACCGGAGCAAGCAGCGCTTCTTGTTCGGCCAACTCGTTTTCAAGCTCGCGCTCCACCTGCTGCGAGGCAAGGTCCTCTGCGAACTGGCTCACACGTAGCGGATCTTCGCCAGGAAGAAACACCTCGGTAACGGTGCCATTGGTAAAAATCTGCACCTTGCCCTGGCGCTCGGCTTCCTTCACAAAATCCTTGAACTTGCTGAAAGGTCGTCCGCCGCTATCCTTCGCTTTCGATTCGTGAAAGGCGCTGTCTAGTTCGCGCATCAGTACCTTGAGCGAGCCAAGATTACTCACAAAGCCACGCTGCCGGGCCAGATTGATCGCGTCAACTAAGGTACCAAAGAATGTTCGTTCTGGAACGACCTCGCGCTGTTCCTCGGCAGCCGCGCTTACCGGTGCTGGAGTTGGCTCCACAGCAGGACGCTCGCGCTTTCCTTCAGCACGACCATTCGTTTCGCCACGCGGGGTCTCGGCACGGCCATTTCCCTCAGCTCGTTCACGTTCGGGACGCTCACTCCGATCACGCTCACGACGCTCGGGGCGAGGCTGCTCCTGACGGGTTACTTGCTCCTGGCGTTGCTGCTGAGGTGTCTTAAGATCGGCGATCTGCTCGTAGAACAGGAATTCGTCGCTGCTCTGGGCAAGGTGCGCGCTCGCCGCCCCACCAATGCCAATAATAATCACGTCTTTACCGTGCTGACGAATGGCGTTGACGAGCGGAATAAAGTCACGGTCGCCAGTAACAAGCACGAATTTGTCGATATGTGTTTGGGTGTACAGCGTTCGCATCGCGTCGATACATAGATGAATATCAACGCTGTTCTTGATCGGACGACCCGTGCGGCCTGCCTCACGATCATAGTGATACGTTGGCACATACATCGGCTCGACACCATTCGCGAACAACGCCGATGTCACGCGGGGATAACGATACCAGTCAGCATACGCGCGGGCGAGCACAATACGACCGTAATCTTCGCAGCGATCCATAATCAGTTCAAAGTTCGGCTGTGCGTCAAACTTTTCGCGCACGGAAACATAGACGTTCTCGAAATCCACAAAAACGGCTACGTCGGGACGAGATTTTAATCTCTCCATAAACTTCTATTTCTCCACAAGGTTGTACGATACAGGACCCGAAACAGCATCTTCTGCTTACACCATATTCGATGCTTGCTATTGGAAACACAGATAACAGATACAGATGTTCGTTTTCTAACAATCCTGTATCGTACAATCCATTATCTGTGCAAAC
>JASKZZ010000135.1 GCA_030147335.1 Herpetosiphonaceae bacterium
GTGTTTGCCAATCCACGCAACGGAGCTGCCGGTTCGCTCCGTCAGCTGGACTCACGCATTACTGCCAGCCGTCCGTTGCGCTTCTTCGCCTATGGCGTGGGGCCGGTTGAAGGTGTGACACTGCAGGCACAGTCGCAAATGCTGCACTATCTGCGCTCGCTGGGCTTTCCAGTTAATCCCGATGTGCGTCGGTTGGACGACTTCGAGGATGTAATTGCCTATTGCACAGAGTGGATGAGTCGGCGTGATACGCTTGCCTACGAGGCGGATGGCGTCGTGATCAAGGTTGATAGTTTCGCTCAGCAGCGTGAGCTTGGCGTTGTGGCGCGTGACCCACGGTGGGCAATTGCGTTCAAGTTTCCGGCGCGTGAGGCGACAACAACCTTGCGTCAGATCGTGGTCAACGTCGGTCGTACCGGGAAGCTCAATCCCAACGCTGTGCTCGATCCCGTCAATATCGGTGGTGTGACGGTCTCGAACGCGACTCTGCATAATGAAGATTATATTGTTAGCCGCGATATTCGTATTGGCGACCGCGTGACGATTAAGCGAGCCGGTGATGTTATTCCGCAGGTGATTGGTCCGATCACTGCCACGCGTACCGGTGATGAGCAGCCGTGGCGAATGCCGACAAGCTGCCCCGTTTGCAACACGCCGGTCATACGTCACGAAGGCGAGGCTGATACTTACTGTCCCAACCGGCATTGCCCGGAACAGATTGTGCGCTCGGTGGAGCATTGGGTTAGTCTTGGCGCGATGGATATTGTGGGGATGGGCGAGCGACAAGCACGTCAATTTATGGAGCGTGGCTTTATTCAGGACGTGGCCGATTTGTACACTCTCACAGTGGAGTCTTTTGCGGGCATTGAGGGCTACGGCCCCAAGCGCGTTCAAAACTTATTGAGCGCGATTGAAGCGTCAAAGCAGCGCCCGTTGAATCGTTTGATCTTTGCCCTAGGTATCTCGAACGTCGGTAGCACATTGGCGACAACGCTTGCCCAACATTTCGGTTCGCTTGAAACACTGGCCCAGACTTCAGCCCAGGAGCTTGAAACAATTGAAGGCATTGGGCCGCATGTTGCCCAAAGTATCGCTGAGTATTTCGCAGAGCCGGAGCATCATGCCTTGATCGCTAAACTCAAGCAGGTCGGCGTTCAGACCGCGCAGCAAACAGCACTACGTCGTCCAACCGAGGGACCGCTTAAGGACAAGTCGTTTGTGATCACGGGCACGCTTGCAACGATGACACGCGAGGCAGCGGCTGAGTTGATCCAGCAAGCAGGCGGCAAGGTCGGTGGCAATGTGTCGAAAAAGACCAGTTATCTTGTGGTTGGCGCTGATCCTGGCGGCTCCAAATACACCAAAGCACAGCAGCTAGGCGTTCCAATGCTCGATGAACAAGCATTACTGCAAATGCTACACCCGTCAGGATCAGACTCGACGACACCTGAACAGCTCGGTCTGGATGTGTAAGTGGATCGAGATAAATCATAGAAAACGCATGACCGCATGCCCGTTCTTGTGGGTTTGTGTTAGGAGAATATGAAAGTTGGCTTGTTGATCGACGACCACATGGGGCGGCCCGGCGGCGTACAGGAATATGTACGTGGGTTAGGTCGGTATCTTCAGCACAAAGGCCATGAGGTAGTCGTCTTTTCGAGTGGTGGACCATCCGACGCTGCGGTACGACTTGTTGCGCTTGGCAGTGCGGTTAGTTTCAAGGGAAGTGGCTCGTCAACCTCGATTCCAGTCACGTTGGCTTCGCCAAATCATCTAAAAACATTGCTTGCGGCTGAAGGCTGTGATGTGCTGCATGTCATGGCGCCCTACTCTCCGACGTTGAGTGGTCGGTTATTAGTGCATTCTGACGTCGCGCATGTGATGACGTTTCTGGTTGCGATCGAGCCGGGGCCGTATCGACTAACAGTTGGAGCATTGGCCAAGTTGCAATGGCGTTCTCTACAGCGGGTTCATGCCCGAATCGCTATTTCGGAAACGGCGGCAGCGACAGCGCGTGCTTTATATGGCGGCAGCTATACGATCATTCCCTGCGGCGTTGATACCAGTCAGTTTACGCCCAATGCCTCGCCGCTGCTTGCAGGAGCCGCCGACACAGTGAATGTGCTATACGTTGGCCGCTTGGAGCAGCGTAAAGGTGTGGCACATCTCGTTCGGGCTTTTGCACGCATCGAACACCAGTATCCGCAGGCTCAACTTCTGCTTGGCGGCAATGGGCCGGAGCGTGGGAATTTGGAACAGCTGGTAGCGCAGTTGGGATTAACGCGTGTCCGCTTTCTTGGCTACGTGCCTGCGCCGGATCTGCCTCGCCTTTTTGCTGCGGCTGATGTGTTTTGTGCTCCCGCAACCTATGCTGAAAGCTTTGGCATTGTGCTGGTCGAAGCTCTTGCAGCAGGCTTGCCGATTGTAGCCGCCTCGAATGCCGGATATGCTGGTTTGTTGGCTGACCATCCCGGCAATCTGCTTGTACCACCAGCGGATGAGCGGGTGATGGCCGGCGCGTTGGCCACGATGATCGAGCAGCCGAGCTACCGACAACGAGTTGGTGCGCGCAATCACTTGAGTGTTGACCAGTACAGCTGGGAAACGGTTGGTGCTGCAATTCTCCGTGTGTATGAACGTGTGGTGACCTAGCTGCAGCATACGAGGAATCGTAGTAATTGATGAGTGCCGGGCGAACATGATGTTCCATTAAATTGTCGGTACCGAAGTTGCATTGAAGTGTAATGATCGCAAGGCTGCATCGTTGAGTATGGCATTAGGTTGCAGGAAAAAGATGTTTTAAGGCGATAGATATGCGATAATAAACTTGTATTTTTGTTAATTCGAGCAGTTGTTGCAACGGAGGGGGCACACGATGGTCCCATTACGAATTCTTATTGCTGAGGATGATCCTTTGGTGGCGGTAACGCTCACCGATCAGCTTGCCGAGCTTGGCCACGATCTTGTTGCTGTGGCTAGTGACGGTGAGGAAGCCGTCCAAATGGTGCGCGAGGTGCAGCCTGAAATCATTATTCTTGATATCAAGATGCCGAATCGCGATGGAATCAGTGCTGCTGAGGAGATTAGCAGCGAGTTTGATCTTCCTATCATTATGCTGACTGCGTACAGTGATCGTGCGCTGGTACTGCGTGCTGCCGAAGCAGGCGCGTTAGCATACCTGTTAAAGCCGGTTGCGGCTGAAGAGCTTTCTGCCTCGATTCAGTTGGCAATGGCACGGCACAAAGAAAAAGAAGCGCTTCGCAGCGAGATCGAAAAGCTTGAAGAGTCGCTGCATGAGCGTGCAACAATCGACAAAGCCAAGTCCATTCTGATGCTGCGCGTCGGCCTTAGCGAGAATGATGCGTATTCAAGGATGCGGCAGCGCGCTCGTGAAAAGCGCGTCAAAATGGTGCAAGTTGCGCAAACAATCATTGCCGCCGAGGAGTTTCTAGCTAGCTAGCGCTTCGGAGTAGTCCGCAACAGCAACAGCTACAGGACATATTCCTGTAGCTGTTGTTTCGTATTTATCGCATTACTTGCAAGCTACGAATGATCTCGCGCAACTTCTAGCCTTGTCGGTGGGTGCGCCGCGACATACTCGTGCAGAAAATCGCGAAAGGTTTGCGCCGCTACCGGTAAATAGCGTTCAGCGTGCCACACCGACTCTACCGTCCAGGTCGGCGCTGAACGTATTGGAAGAATAACTGGTCGTAGCCGACCCCACTCATGTAATGCTAATCCCGGCAGTAGCGAAACGCCAAGTCCAGCTGCAACTAATCCGCGCACCGTCGCTAAATCGTCGCCTTCGACGGCAACGTGTGGCAAAAAGCCAACCTGTTGACACGCCGCTTCGATCACCAATCGAAGGCCAGAGCCGCCGCCAACTAGCACAAATGGATCGGTGGCCAGCTCTTGGAGGTTGATGTCTGCCTGACCGGCGCAGCGATGGTCTGGAGGCAGCGCTGCGTATAGCTCTTCGACCAGCAGTGGAACGCTCACTAAGCCACTCGGTCGCCGTCCATATGGTAGCGCAGTAGCGATACATAGTTCAACCTCGCCTGCCTGCAGCCATTGCAGCGTTTGAAGTGTGGTACTTTGTCGTAGCGTAAACTTAACATCAGGATAGCGCAAACGGAATGCTGCGAGCGCTTCCGGCAACAAGTCAGAGCCAACTGCCGGCAAAAAGGCCATACGAACATGTCCATGCTCCGGCCCTAGTAGGTCGCGCACGGCTTGACGCCCGGCTTCAAATTGATTAAAACCGCGCTCAACATATTGCAAAAATGTCTCGCCCACAGCTGTCAACCGCATGCCGCGTTTAGAACGGTCAAATAGCGGCGCGCCAAGTTCATCTTCGAGCTTCTGGATTTGCCGGCTAAGCGATGGCTGCGCGGTGTACAAGCGTTTCGCCGCGCGGGTCACATTGCCTTCTTGGGCTACAATCAAAAAATATTCAAGCTGGCGCAGTTCCACATGCGTGCCTTTCACCACAGAGGATACGCGCATTATAGCGCAGACGAAAGCGCGCGACGGCGAATCGTCGGTTGTGTAGCGGACCGAACATGTTGGTTGAAGCGTGCTATAATACAAGGATAATGCTATCAGGTGCGGGAAGGCGCGAATATGGCAACACAACAAAACGCGCACCGTCCGTGGGACGAGCTTGAGCGGCGAGGAGTAACACGCCGTTTCGTCAAGGGCGGCACAATTTACATGCCCGATGAGCCTGCTTCCGAGCTGTATCTCATCAAGGATGGCCGGGTTGGCCTTAATTTGCTGTCCCCGGAAGGACGAACGCTTACTGTGCGTGTTGTCAAAACCGGCGATATTTTTGGTCATGCCGCGCTGCTCACCGATGGCTCGTTTGACACCTTTGCACAGGCTTTGCGTCCAACAACAGTTGCCGCGGTTCGGCGCGATGAATTGGAATCGCTGATGGTCAAGCATCCCGCGCTTGCACTGGCCCTTATGGACGATCTCGGCCGTTATTCGCAGGCACTCAGCCGGCGTCTTGAAAACGTGGCTTTCAAATCGGTTCCTGCTCGACTTGCGGCACTGCTGTTAGAATTGGCTCAGCCCAACAAAGGCAACGAGCCGATCAGCACAGGTCGCTGGACCCACCAGGAGCTAGCCGATATGATCAACGCGTATCGTGAAACAACCACAAAGGTACTTAACCAGTTTCGCGCTGCTCATCTTATTGATGTTGATCGCGGCGGTGTGAAGTTACTGGATGTGTCAGGTTTGCGCGAGCTTGCTCAACACTGACCGACGGCGTGGGAATAAACAATCTGTGGAACTATATCGAACGGGACGGGTTATGCCCGTCCCGTTGCTGTTGAAGCATAATGCCTGAATCTAACATGCGCGTTTACGTTTGTCATGGCCTTACATGTACCCAACGGGTCAAGCCTGTTTGGCAAGCGCTGCAATCAGCGGTACAGCGTGCGGGTCTCGAAGAGAGCTGTGAGCTTATTGTTAGCGGCTGTCAAAGCCGTTGTGATGATGGTCCGAACATCAATGTGTATCCCCGACTGACAAAGTACGCGCATGTTACGGTTGATGTTGCCCAGCGGATCGTTGATGAACATCTTGTGGCAGGACAGCCTGTTGCGGAATTTGTTGTGCGTGATGCTTGGTAAATGCTGTTTCAGCAATTGAAAGGAGGTACGGTGAGCGCAGCAGTTGTTATGTTGATCGTTTTTGGAATTGCTGCTGGCACAACCGCCTTGCTGACACCAGTTGTCCGCAGCGTATCATTTCGTCTGGGCGTGTATGACCCTGTCAATCCGCGTAAGCTGCATACAACGCCTATCTCGCATCTTGGTGGTATTGCGATCTTTGGCGGCTTTATGCTGGCGATTGGCATTTCACTCTGGCTCACCAGCGGCATTGCTTCCATTCAACGAGATCAGTATGAGAACCTGCGCATTGTGCTGCTGCTTGTCGGCGCAACGATGCTTTGGGTTGTCTCGCTGCTGGATGACTTGTACGACTTGCCCGCTCTGCCGCGCCTGATCTGGCAGTTGCTCTGCGCCCTTGTAGCGGTTGGACCATATTTGTGGGAGCAGCGACTGTGGCCGGGCGACCAGGCACGTGGAATCATCTTTACGGCCTTCAATAATCCGCTGACCGGTGGCCAAATCAACTTTCATCAGTTAAGTCCCTGGCTGGCAGTTATTGTGACGGTCGTATGGATTGTGGGTATGACCAACACCGTTAACTGGATCGATGGGCTGGATGGACTAGCCGCCGGTGTTACACTGATTGCCGCTGCAATTCTAGCAATTCACACCTGGACGTTGGGCCAATCCACCGTTGCGCTGCTGCCACTGGCACTGGCAGGCGCGTGCATCGGCTTCCTGCCGTTCAATTTCCACCCTGCTCGCATTTTCATGGGCGATTCGGGAGCGATGGTGCTTGGTTACGTGCTTGGTATCGCCGCGATCATCGGCGGGGCGAAGCTGGCCAGTGCATTGCTGGTGCTGGGCGTGCCGATCCTGGATGGTATCTGGATGGTTTTCTACCGGCGCTACACTGGTGGGCGCGCATCATCTGCTGATCGACGCCATCTTCATCATCGCTTGCTCGATCTTGGCTTGTCGCAGCGTCAAGTTGTGCTGCTCTATTATACAGTTAGTGCGCTGTTTGGCGCGATTGCGCTGCTGGTGCCATCGGGCTATGGGCTGTGGAAGCTGGGCGCGCTCGTTGTGTTGGTTATTTTGTTGGCGGGAGTTTTGATCTATGTCACACGTCGAGGACCGCAACACATCAAAGCTGGACGCTGAGACCAAACAGCTCGAAGATCATGTGCGTCAGCTCGTGCTCATGAAAGAAACCGGCCCCAAAAGTGCTGCGTGGCATCGTGCTCGTGTCCAAACCATCTGGCGTTTGCACCGTAAGCTTGAGCAAGCCCGACGTGCCGATGCAAACATAAGGCTGGAGCGCGACCAGCAAAACGATGCTTAAATTAGTATCTGCATCCAGCTTAGCAGAGCGAGTACGCTAAAGCTAAGAATAATGCCTCCTGCCAACCGATTGATCCACTGCATATGCGTCGGCGTGAGGCGTGAACGAAATAAAGATACGCCGCTGCTCAACGCTAGCCACCATAACGCCGAGCCAACAAATACTCCAATTACCAGCATGGCTTTTGCTGTGTAGCTGGTGTCCCCGCCGCTGATAAAGCTAGCAAAGATAGCGGTAAACGAAAAAATCGTCGCCGGATTCGTCAACGTCAGCACAAACGTGGAAGCGTACGCTGGCCCAAGCGCAACAACCTCAGCCTGCCCCAGTTCAGCTGCTGGACGCGTTCGATACATGCTTACGCCGAGATAGCACAAATACAGTCCACCAGACAATCGAAGCCATACTTCCTGGTTGCGCGCTAGTTCCGCCACCACCGTCAGTCCAAATCCGGCAATACAGCCATAGAGCGCATCGGCAGTCGCAGCGCCCAACCCCGATGCAAAGCCAACTGCGCGCCCGTTGAGCAAAGTTCGTCGGATGCATAACACACCAATCGGGCCGACAGGCGCTGCAATTGAAAAGCCCAGTACAAGTCCTCGCAACAACATACCAATCTCCATCACCGCTGACCCTTTCCTGTTTCTGAACACAAAAAATCGCCAGACCATTGTGGTCTGGCGTGCGTGAAGCTCAAAATGAGTTGGGCGCGACTATCCAGACCTCCAGTCTGACAACTGGTTGCTTTGCTGCTGGCGCTGCGCCTTTGAATTAAGATGTGACAGTAGCTGCGACATCATAGCTCTACACTCGATCATGTTGTGTCCAAAATAGCAAGGGAAAGGGGCAGTGTCAACTACTTATTTCGTTGTCGTTGCCAAACTCGCGCAGCCAGTTATCGACTTCATTCCGTGAAAGCTTTGGTTCTGCGCGCTGACGACGCGCTACCATCCGTCGAGGCGTTCGCTCAGGTTGTTCAAGCTGTGTAGCAAAGCTAGTGGCGTCGATCACTGTTATGCCGCGCGCTTCGGCTACGCGAGCTACTGCTCGGTCGCTGGTTACAACACAATAGCCGCGCGTATCGCTGATCTGCTCAATCAGTCGAGCAAGTCGTGCGTCAGCATCTTGTGGCGAGTGCGCGAATACTGCTCGTACCGCTGGCCGATCCAGTGTTTGCGGATGACCATACACGCCGCCGTCAAAAACAACTGTAACTTGCTTTCTATTTTGGCGAAGTACCCAGCGGTGCAGCATGTCCACCAGCTTTGCCTCATCGTCAGGGTCTTGCAAGCGAATGGTTCGACATTGACCAATGAGGTTGTGTCCATCAACGATGTAGTGCATTGACATGGCCTAAACCTGAAAAACAACGTTGTGACAGACTGTCATGAGTTCGTCATCATCGCCGCTACCATTGCGCGTTTCGATCCAGCACAATATCGTTGTATTCGTATGTCGAGGACGTCGTGACATCACCATATTCCATCCTTGTTGCGGACGATGATCCGGGCATGCGGCGCTTACTGGTTCGAATTGCTCAGTTCGTCGTGCCAGACGTTGCTGTCGTGGAAGCTGCAACTGGAGCCGAAGCCCTTGCTGCGCTCCAGCAAACGCAGTTTACCATCGTGATCACAGATTACCACATGCCGGGTTCTTCCGGCCTGGATGTAGTGCTGGCGGCCTATGCTCAATCGCCAGCCCGTCCAATTATTGTTGTTTCGGCACGCGCCGAAGTCGAGCCGGTTGTGCTTGCGGCAGGCGCTACCATGTTCTTTGCAAAGCCGTTTGCAGTCGAGCCAATGACTACTGCATTGCGTGCACTCCTTCCACCGGTGTGAATCGATGAAAGGTTTTGCTTTGTGATTCCTGGTTTATTGATTGTTTGACGCCCCTGGTACACTGTAGATGAGCAGCAACGACATTAGCCGTGCTGCTCATCCTTGATACAGAACCTTGTGGGGAACGCTTCAAGCGTTCGTTAAACAATATGACAACCCTCACCATTATAGGTCTTGGCCCGGGCGGAGCTGAGCTACTTACCGCCGAAGCCACCGCGCATCTTCAGCAAATTGATGCGCTGACTTTGCGTACCAAAATACATCCAACTGTTCCGCACCTCCCGTCGCATCTGCGCTTGTTCTCCTTCGATTCGCTGTACGAAACGGCAAGCGATTTTCAAGCGATCTATCAGCAGATTGCGACTGAGTTGGTTGAGCGTGTGGTGTGCGGTGAAGCAGTTACCTACGCAGTACCGGGTCATCCACTGATTGCCGAGGCGACAACTCGGCATGTGCGAACGCTTGCTACGGAGCATGGCATACAGGTTCGCATTATTGCCGGTCTCTCGTTCGTCGAGCCTGTCTGTGAAGCGCTCGGCATCGATCCGTTTGAGCGTGGCCTCCAACTGGTTGATGCGCTTGATCTGGGTGTTCCTACGCAATTTCCTCCCACTACAACACCTGAAACTCGCGCTTGGGCCGAAATCCAGAATGTCGGCGGATATGAGCCGCCTATGGTGCCGTTTCCACTCATTCCTACACATCCGGTGCTACTTAGCCAGCTTTATAATCGGCGTGTCGCTTCAGATGCAAAGCTAGCACTGTTAACACGCTATCCCGCAGAGCATCCACTAACGCTTGTAAGTGCAGCTGGTATCGCTGGGCAGACACGTGTCCGAACTGTGCCACTACACGAGCTTGATCACCAGCTTGATCTCGATCACTTGACGGTTGCCTACGTGCCGCCGCTCGCTGTTCACGATGATGTTCGTGGCATCGAAGGCATCCAATGGGTGGTAGCGCGGCTGCTTGGGCCGCAGGGTTGTCCGTGGGATCGCGAGCAAACGCACCTGTCACTACGGCCCTACTTGCTTGAAGAAGCACATGAGGTGCTTGAAGCGCTTGATGCCAACGATTATGAAGCCGTAAGCGAAGAGCTGGGCGACCTGCTGTTGCAAATTCTGATGCACAGCGAAATGGCTCGTCAAGCAGGCAGTTATGATTTTGGAGATGTGACTGCTCATATTGCGACGAAATTAATCCGCCGCCATCCCCATGTTTTCGGTGATCTTGCTGTTGGCGGCAGCGCCGACGTTTTGCGCAACTGGGAATCAATCAAGGCGCAGGAAAACGCAGCTAAGGGTAAAGCGCGCAGCAGCTTGCTGGATGGTATTCCGGCTAGCCTGCCATCGCTAGCCACAGCACAAAAGATTGGCAACAAAGCGGCCAAGGTTGGCTTCGATTGGCCAAACATAGATGGTGTATGGGCCAAGATCCACGAAGAGATACGCGAGATCGAGGCGGCTGAACCACACCAACGCAGCGAGGAGTTTGGCGATTTATTGTTTGTGCTGGCACGTCTCGCATCATGGCTTGATGTCGATGCAGAGACCGCGCTGCGTGAGGCCAATGGAAAGTTTCGTCGTCGCTTTGCAGAATGTGAGCGCCTGGCGAATGGCCGAGACCTTAAGCAATTCAATCCTCAACAGCTTGATGAGCTATGGGAACAGGCCAAACGTGTGGAGCTAACTGCTCCAAATGATTAGCCCTGTGTCGTTGCTGATTTTTATTACAGTCCAGACATTATTCGCGAGCAAAACATTACTTACTATGGAACAGATATGTCGGAACCAATGCGCTTAGCTGTTGGCGATGTCGTGCAGATGCGCAAGCAACATCCTTGTGGCGGTGATACGTGGCGCATTGTTCGCATTGGCGCTGATATTGGCATTCGCTGTCTTACTTGCGATCGTAAAGTGTTGCTGCCGCGTTCTGAGTGCGAGCGTCGTATCAAGCGTGTCGTGTCGCGTGTTGCTAATGACGCTGATGACGCTGACTCGCTGCAATCTCCGTTGCTGCAAAGCTCCAATAACGCAACTTCTTCGTCGTAGATGCGTACTGTTATGTGATGATAAAGTTTTTTCCACTGTGGCGTGTCACCTGTATCTTCATTGGGATACTAGCGTTCGGCGTATCTGTTTTGCCGGCGTTCACCCAAGCCCGCGGTCAGCTCTACTATGTCACGATTGATGAGGGTTTAACGATTCCAGCGGCTGGCCTGGTACGACGTGCGCTCCGGGAAGCAGAAGCTGCTGGCGCGACGGCGCTTGTCGTTGAGCTGCGTGGCGGTGGTTCGCTTTCGGCTACATGGCCGCTTGCACGTGAGCTTGCCGAAGCGCGCGTTCCCATCGTCACTTATATTGCTCCTCGTGGCGTTCGCAGCGGACCTGTTGGAACACTGCTTACTACGGCGAGTCACGTAGCGGTAATGGCGCCAGGAGCATCAATGGGCTTTGCAGGGCCGCTGGTTGATGTGCCTGCCAACTTTTCGGCATCAACCCAACAGCTTGTGGTTGACGATGCTGTTAAACAACTTACCAACTGGGCACGTGAACGTGGTCGTAATGCAGATTGGATTGAACAGGCGGCACGTGAGGGCGCAATCATCGACGCGGAACGTGCGCGGCAGCTTGAGCCGCCCGTGATTGACGCGGTGGCATCAGAAGACGAGCTGTTGACCAGCTTGCAAGGGAGGCGGGTACGCCTTGCGAACGGTGACGAGCGTAATTTGGAATTACTTGGTGCACAAATACAACGCGTATCACCAACAGTATGGGAACGACTAGGTCAACTGATCGCACTGCCTACAATTGCTTTCGTACTATTTGTTGTTGGTGGTATTGCCATTTACCTTGAGCTTGCAACGCCAGGTGTAGGTGTGCCCGGCATTGCGGGCGCGCTTCTGGTTATTGCTGCGCTGATTGGGTTTGCGCTGGGCGAGGTGCGTCCGCTAGCCGTGTTGATGTTAGCCGCTGGTCTGGTCCTAGTCGGGTTAGAACACGTCGTCATGTCACACGGTGGAATGACTCTCGCCGGTGTTGTGCTGCTTGTGCTTGGAGCACTCTTCTTAGTTGATCCCGCTCGTTCACCAGGACTTGCCGTCTCCTATGGAGCAATTGCTGGTGTCGCGGTGATGTTGATGGCGGCAGCGGCAGGGCTAGTTGCGCTAGCAGTGCGTGTCCGAACGCGTCAACCGGTTACTGGTCAGGAGTCGCTGGTCGGGCAGGTTGCAGAGGTTCGTCGCCCGATTGCTCCTGAGGGCATGGTTTTTATGAACGGCGCGTTGTGGTCGGCCTGGAGCGATCAAGGTCCGATGCATGAGGGCGAGTTGGTGCAAGTAGCCGGTGTTGAAGGGTTGCGCCTTTACGTCCGTAAACTAGATCAGAATACGTAAATTCATACGTACAAGAGTCTGTGAAGAAAGGGAATTGTGATGGGTTTGCTAAGTGGTGCGAGTGCGCTGCTGTGTCTTGGTGCGTTGTTCTTCATTACTATCATGTATTTTTTCTCGGCAGTGCGGGTCATTCCAGAATACGAGCGCGGCGTAATCTTTCGGCTTGGTCGGCTTGTCGGCGCCCGTGGTCCCGGTCTTTTCTTCGTGTGGCCGCCGGTTGAACGAATGGTACGTGTCGACACACGCGTAATCACCATGGATGTGCCGGCTCAAGAGGTGATTACGCTTGACAACGTGACGATTAAGGTCAATGCGGTGTTGTATTTTATGGTTGTTGATCCGTCCAGAGCCGTCGTTAATGTGCTTGATTATATTCGCGCAACGATGCAAATTGCCCAAACAACGGTACGTAGTGTCATGGGCAAGGTTGAACTGGACACGTTGCTGGCCGATCGCTCACGTATCAATACCGAGATTCAACAGATTATTGATGAGCAAACCGAGCCATGGGGTGTTAAGGTAACCATTGTTGAGATCAAGGATGTTGAACTGCCGCAAATGATGCAGCGTGCCATGGCACGTCAGGCTGAAGCGGAACGTGAGAAACGCGCAAAGATTATTCACGCCGAAGGTGAGTTTCAGGCGTCACGGCAGCTGGCGAAAGCGGCCGATGTGATCGCTAATGAGCCGGTAACACTGCAGCTGCGCTACTTACAAACACTGACCGAAATCGCTACCGAAAAGAACTCGACAATCTTGTTTCCGTTCCCGATTGACATTGTGCGACCATTCATGAATATGATGGGCACAGCCGAGGAAAAAGAGGCGAAGAAAGCAGCGGCGCTACAAAGCGACCTGGTCGGTCTGTCGGTACGACCGGCCGCCCAAATTGCCGTTGATCCTCAATTGACCCAGGCTCCAATTGCCTCAAAAACCCGTCCTAGTGTGGATCCTGAGGTCCGGCAAACGGGTGATGGAAGCAGCCAGCCATAGATGTGTCTTTGTCGTTCCATGTTCATAAAAACAAAACAAGCACCCATAGGGGGTGCTTGTTTTTTATTTGTTGATCTAGCCCAGCATCATTTATTTGTTGTTTGCTCTGCAATATCTTGCAACTTCGTGTAACGACCACGTAAATCATACCAGCGCACTCTTAACACGTCGCCAAAATTCCGCCACGAGTCGCGCAGCGGATCAACCTTGGTTTCAACGCCATATCGCCACAGAACTGGCACTTCCTTGATCCGGTATCCGAACTTTCGGGCCAAGAATAATGCCTCAACATCAAAAGCTGTTACCGCTGCACCCTGTACTAGCTTGGCATCATCTCCATAAAGCTGAACACTATGGAAAATTCGCTGGCCGGCATCTCGTTGAAATGCTTTGAAGCCACACTGCGTATCTTGAATGCCTCCAAGAGCGACAAGTCGAACAACAGCATTGAAGATGCGGCCCATCATATGACGATACCAAGGCTCACCAATTCGCTGTGCGCCCAGTCCTTCACGTGAGCCAATCACAACATGGTACCCTTGGTTGAAGCAAACATCTAGCTTTTGCCACTCCTCGATTGGCACAGCGAGGTCAGCGTCACATAGCAAAACGTAGGTGCCGGAAGCGGCAAGTACGCCGCTGCGTACAGCATACCCTTTTCCTCGATGATCCAAACGTAGAAGCTGTAAGTTACTATGGTTAACTATCATTTCCTCGACAAGTGCAGCAGTTTGGTCTGTGCTGCCATCGTCAACAATGATAATATCTGCAGCAAAAGGCTGTGTTGCTATATATGAAATGATTGCATCAATCGTCGCTGGCAACCGTCGTTCTTCATTGTATGCTGGAACAACAACAGATAAATATGGACCCACATGTTCCTCTGTCTTATCTTCCAAGCAACGCCAAAAATTGCGTGTCTTGCAGACGCTGACGTGTTTGTAACGCTCGTCGCTTTCGAATAAAGCGCGGCAGTGCAGCAAGACCAGCTAGTTGACCACGCAATCGGGCACGGGCCGCCGTACCTCGAATATGACGTAATGCATCGAAGGTTATACTAAATTGTTGGCGGAGAAATGAGCGCAAGTATGCTGTTATTGCACTTCGCGGCATATTCTTGCTCCAAACCAGTATAAAGTTACGGCCACAATAGTAGCTTGCAAGCGAACCACCTCCTGTGGCACTCAGCATATGATACACAATTGCAGTCGGTACAAAGATGGTGCGTAGCCCAGCAAGCCGCGCTCGTATATTTAAATCCACATCCTCACAATACATAAACAGGTCTTCGTCAAAAACACTGCCGTCTACTGCTAATTCTATTAGTGCACTGCGTCGATATGCCGCTGCGCCTGCACAAGGCCCAAAAACATCAATCGACTGATCATACTGCCCACGGTCAACTTCCCATACACCTCGACTAAACGGTAATCCGTCGGGACCATATCCATCACCAGCGGAATGCAGAACTTCCCTTCGGTCGAATAGCCGTAGTTTGCTTGCTGCAAAAGCATATTCGGGATGCATTTCCAATGCTCCAACCAATTCTTCAAGCCAAAAAGGTTCAGCTTCGGTGTCGTTATTGAGGAATACGACGTATTCCTGATTAGTTAATGCAATCGCTCGATTGATTGCCTTGGCCAACCCGCTGTTAGTTTCTAGCTCTATGGTTGTTACCTCTGGATACTGGCTATACAGTAGGGCAACGGACTCATCAGTAGATGCATCATCGACAACAGTTATAACAAAGTCGCGTCGTGATTGACGTCGTAATGCATCAAGACATACTGGCAAAAGAGCAACGCCATTATAATTTGGGATAATAATATCAATCATTGGTGGGATTGGCGATAGTTTTCAAAAACACCTGAAGTGCTTCTTGCCAATGTGGTAGTTGAATGCCAAGGCTCGTAGCTGCTACAAAGTTGCGTAGTGGCGTAAAGGTTGGGGGCGTACTGTCCCGTTGGTAATCAGCAAGCTTAATCGGTCGCACATGAATATCGGTTCGGCCAATTTGATGGAAAATTTCGCGTGCAAAATCGTAGCGTGAACAGTACCCTTCATTGACGAGATGATAAATACCATAGGCTGGATGCTGAATAAGTGCCGCAACAGCATTCGCAATATCCTGCGCATATGTTGGATTGCCTATCTCGTCGTCTACCACTGCTAACTCGGACCGTTCTGCCGCAAGCTTAATCATTGTTCGTACAAAATTACGGTCGCCGCCAAAAACCCATGCTACACGCACGATGTAAAATTTACGTAGCAGTTGCTGAACAACTACCTCACCGGCCCATTTGGAATAAGCGTATGCGTTAATCGGTGCTGGACGATCAAATTCAAGATAGGGTTTATCTGTTTGTCCATCGAACACTTCATTTGTGCTGATATACACTAGTGGAATATCGAGTGCTTGACATGCAAGTGCAACATGTTGTGTGCCTAACGCGTTTATTCGTAAAGCGCGATCAGGTTCTCGTGCACAAGCGTCAACATTGGTAAATGCTGCCGGGTGAATAACAAGATCGGGACGTAATTCAATAATTTGTGATGCAGCTGTAACATTACTAATGTCTAGCTCAGCATGACCGTGAGGAATTACACTATGCTGCAATTTAAGCACCGATACAAGAGCTTGTCCAACTTGTCCCCTCGCTCCAGTGATTAGAATACGCACGTGCCATTCCTTACGTTCACAAGCGACTATGGTAGTAAATTGCGATGGCCTTGTCAAGCAAAGAACCCCACTGGATTATCCAGTGGGGTTCTTTGTGTTGTGGTTGGGGTGCGCTGACCTTGTCTCCCAGGCCGAGGCCCAGTACCCGCGGCGCTGCATCGTTTCACGGCCCGGTTCGAGATGGGACGGGGTGGGTCCGATGCGCTCCCAGTACACCC
>JASKZZ010000202.1 GCA_030147335.1 Herpetosiphonaceae bacterium
CGAACGCAATTCGTTAACAGTCACGCCGGGCGTATCGTCGATATAGATGGGGGCTGTGGACAGTTGGCCCATCGCGTCCATGAGCGCGGTCAGCTCACTGGTGGTGATGCGCCCAGTACGTAGTTTCTGCGAATCGATGCCTGTATGGGTGGCCAGCAAGCGTTGCAGCAGCTGGTCGCGGCCCATTTCCAGAGCAAACACACCAACTGGTACGCGGTGCTGCATGGCGATATTAAACGCCATCGTCATTGCCAGCGACGACTTGCCGACACCGGGACGGGCTGCAAGAATCAGTAAGTCCGACTTATGCAACCCTCCTGTCATACGGTCGAAGTCGACAAAACCACTTGGGAGTCCTGTCATTTCCGGGCCGCGCTCTTGGACCTCGCTCAGATACTCATAGTATTGATCAACGACCTGCGATAGCGCGACAAAGCCTTGAATACCGCGCCGTTGCGAAACACTGAACAGTTCTTGCTCTGCGGCATCCAGCGTCTGCTCAACATCGTCGCTTTCGTCGAAGCCAAGTGCCGCGATCTTGCCACCTGCCTGGATCAACCGGCGCAACACTGCGGTTCGTTCGACAATCCTAGCGTAATATTCAACATGGTAAGCGGTCGGAACCGAGTTCGACAAGTCGATCAGGTAGGGAATACCACCAATTGGGTCCAGACGTTCGCGCCGTCGCAGTTCATCAGCTACAGTTGTCAGATCGGGCGGCGTTCGTCGTGTATAGCACGCAATCTGTGCTTCAAAAACCCATGCGTGTTTTTCAGTATAAAAATGCTCTGGTTGTAACCAGGCAGCAATGGGGACAACTGCTTCACGATCAAGAAAAATTGCACCGAGCGTCGCGCGTTCGGCTGCATCATTATGGGGTAAAGACTTTTCCACAGGTTAGCTCCGCCACAATCACATGCTATCCACAAGCCATCCACAACCGGCTTTTAACGCATGATGTGCCGTGCTATTTAAGCACGACACATCACTGTACTGCAAGCAAGCGGCCTTACACCGCGATGACAAATTTATCCTGCGGCGGTATCGTCATCTGTTATGGTCGTATCCGCATCTGCCATCGGCGCATCTGTCGTCGGCGTAACCGCACCTTCGCCGCCCTCGCCCTCGACAACAACATTAAGATTGGCCTCGACGCCGGCTCCAAAACGGATTGGCACCGAATACACCCCGGCACGCTTGATTGGATCGCCCAGCTCAATCTTGCGGCGGTCGATCTCTAAGCCAAACTGCTGCTGAATTTTCTCGGCCAGGTCAACGTTGGTAATCGATCCGTATAGCCGGTCTAGCTCGCCCACACGCACGGTAAAACGAACTGTTTGGCCATTAAGCCGGGCTGCTAGCTGCTCAGCTTCGCTACGGTTCTTAACGTCGCGCTTCTTTTGAGCTTCGGCGCGCTCTTGAGCCTGCTTAATCAGGCCCTTGGTCGCCATTGCAGCGTAGCCCTTGGGTAACAGATAATTGCGCCCGTAGCCATCGGCCACTTCCTTGATTTCACCGGCCTTGCCGAGATTAGGCACATCTTGGGTCAAAACAATCTTCATAACACTCACCTCGGCATATTGCCGGTACTAATCTTTGTATTTCGCGGTACGAAGCCGTCAGTAGACAACGAACGGCTTCCCCGCTGGAAGCCGAACCGTATAATAGCATATACCCTAAAGGGTCGTCAACGAATGAGCATGGGGCGAAGCTGATTTTGCCCATGGCTGTCATGTTGTAACATCAGGAAATTACCCCTCGACAGGATATCATCATGCAATCGCAACCACGACGGATTGGCCTTGCGCTCGGTGGAGGTGGAGGTAAGGGTTCAGCACATATTGGAGTTTTAACCGCCCTTGAAGCCTTGCATGTGCCGATTGATGTGCTGGCAGGTACAAGTATTGGCGGTATTGTTGCCGCAATGTACGCCGTGGATTATCAACCGTATCAAATCGAGCAGTGGTTTCAACGCGCGACGGCTTGGCGCATTCTTGAGCGTGATGCAACCAATAGCGGTTTTCTCGGGACGCGCAAAATCGAGGGAATGCTACAGGAAATTTTCGGAACACGGACCTTTGCCGACACTCGTATGCCACTTGCACTTGTTGCAGTAGACATCAATCGTGGGCAAGAGGTGATCATAAGCGATGGGCTGTTGGTCGATGCGGTGCTGGCGACCACTGCTGTTCCAGGAATATTTCCGCCACTGGTACGGGGCGAGCAGCTACTGATTGACGGCGGCGTGTTGAACAATTTGCCGGTCGATGTTGCGTATGCATTTGGTGCTGATCGGGTGATTGCAGTTGACCTTGGAATGGTGTCCACCACAGCTGGGCTGGAACAATCTAGCCAAAGTACTAATGCTTGGTCGCCGCGTCGCTGGGTTCCTCGAAGTCAGATCATGATTGCGGAACGAGCTTTAGCGATCATGATGGCTCGCATTACCGAGCAGCGAATACAGCAAACGCCCCCTGCTGTTTTATTACGTCCTGTTGTTTCTTCGTTGTTGCCATTCGATTTTACACGCACAGTAGAAGGTCGTATGCATGGTGAACGCGCCGTATTTGAGCAGCGAACATTAATCGAGGCGCTGCGTGATTGGAAGATGGTAGCACAAGATGAAGCATTTCCTTAAAATT
>JASKZZ010000214.1 GCA_030147335.1 Herpetosiphonaceae bacterium
CAGCGCCAATGTGGGCTGCTGCTCGACGAATGGACCGAGGTGATTCCGGCGCACGATGAGACTACGGGCATCGCGTTTCATTATGACCGTCCAAATGCCGAGCCGCCGCAGGTGATGTTGCTGGTCACACCGACGAGCGAACGAGTCTGGGAATGGCAGGATCTGGTGGACGCACTTAACGAGACGTTGGACATGGCCAAGAAACGCACGGTCGAGCCGGTGCTTGTGGACGATACACCTTATGCGCGCTTCTTGCCGTCAACCGTGATGGCGACGACGTTGTACCAGATTTCAATCGGCGCTAATCTTGCGCTCAACAACAATTTCCAATCGGTGATCGCGGAGGCGAGCAATGGATAATCGCTTCAAGGTAGCAAATATCACGGAGGCGTTACAAACGCGGCGCTTTCCAACCGTGACGTTGTGGAACCGGCTTGAAGCGCGGCCACGAACCGAAGATTTTGATCGTGCGCTCAAAGCCGAGGTACGCGACCCATTGTGGATGCTGTCGCGTCAATGGCAGTTGGGCGAGTTCGCGGGCGATGACGCCGGATCGCCGATTTTTGCCAAGCTACACCTAAGCACAACCGCTCTAACCAAGTACCGGCCCGACATGCACGCCGCCGAAGCATTCAACGACACTGCCCCGCTGGAAGCGACAGTGGAGCGTCGCGCTATTCCATTCGAGGCGGGTACGACATCACTGGCGCTTGATATACGGCTGTTGATGGGCCGTCATTGGCTCAAGTTGATAACGGGAATTGGCGGCGGCTATGCTGCGGATTTTGTGCGGCAGTATCCGATCGCGTCGCCTGACCCAACGCAAGCCAGTGACGCCGCAATCTGCGCCCATCCCGCTGCGTGGCAGGCGGTGAGCGCCGTTGCCGGACGGCGGATGGATGGCGCGAAGTTGTACGCGCATCTTATGAGTGATGCAGGCAACCGAGCATACGACGGCATTGCTGCGGTGGACAATGGCGACAAGCCCGCCCTTGATGATGCCGCTGTCCGCTTTATCCGCTGGTTTGATGCCCTGTATTATCAGCCGACGCGCCCCGAAGACGATGCGTGGCTGCCGGATCGGCTGGAGTATCAATTTGCGGTATCTGCTCCGGTGCGTGACAAGGAATTGGTGCTTCGTGCCGACGAGTATTATCATGGTCATCTGGACTGGTACAACCTCGACGTTGATTCGTTGTCCACCGGCCTGGGTGATGTTGCCGACGCGTCGCCCGATCCTCGTGACAGTGATACGCAAACGCTGATCCCGACATCGCTGGTCTTTAACGGCATGCCGAATACGCGCTGGTGGGAGTTTGAAGATCGCCAAACGAATTTCGGCGATATTAAGCCTGACACGGTTGATATTGCGAAGCTGCTGTTGATTGAGTTTGGGCTGGTCTACGCCAACGATTGGTTCATGATCCCGATTGTGCTGCCGGCGGGAACGGTTGCCAACGTGCGCGGCATGGCCGTAACTAATGTGTTCGGAGAGCGCTTTTGGATCGAAGCGGCAGGTAGCGGACCTGATGACGAATGGCAGCGCTGGAGCATGTTTGGTCTGAACACCAAGGGCGATCATGGCGAGGCCGCGGACACTAGCCTGGTAGTGCTGCCCAGTACGCCTAAGATTCAAGAAAGCGAGCCGCTGGAGGCTGTTCTGCTGCTCCGCGACGAGGTTGCTAATATGGTGTGGGGCGTGGAAACACGTGTGCCGCTGCCTTCGGGGTGGAGTGCTCCCGGCGGTGAGGCTGCGATTGAAACGCGGGCTTATCATCAGCGCTTGCTGGCCGGACGGCTTGGTGGCGCGCCGCTTCCACCACCATTGCTCGCCAATGATGCAATAATCCGTTACCAGGTCATGAACGACGTGCCCGAGCACTGGATTCCGTTTATTCCGGTACACGTCCCCAACGACAACCGCGAGATTCAGCTGCAACGGGCAGCCATGCCTCGTCTGCTTAACGGCGATCCCGATAAGCCGCAAAAGGTCCGTCCGCGAACCATATTGCTGCGTGAAGGGCTGGATCGCGTGCCTGCGACGGCCTATTTCATCCACGAAGAAGAAGTGCCGCGCGCGGGTGTGCGTGTTACACAATCGTTTCAGCGCACGCGGTACTACAACGGTCGTGTCGTAACATGGCTCGGCGTTCGGAAACAAACAGGTCGTGGCGAAGGCTCCAGTGGTCTCGCGTTTGACCGGATTGTGGAAAAGCCGAAAGCAACGTGAGCGATTAATGGGATGGGAGCGCGTTAATCGCGCTCCTGCTCAAACGCCGCCCGTGCTTTTTCGAGAACTTGTTGTTCCTCATCGCTGAGCGCAGGATAGTTGGTATGAAGCGTCTTGAACGTTTGCTCCAAGATCGACGCGATTGTGGCATAGGTCGACCATCGGTTATTGGCGGGGATGATGTGCCACGGCGCATGTTTAGTGCTAGTGTTACTCAGCATAGCCTCAAATGATTGCTGAAACGCGTCCCAATCATGGTAATGGCGCAGGTCCGACTCCGCGAATTGATGCTGCATCTCCGGCTGCTCGATGCGCTCCATGAGACGCTCGCGTTCAGTTTGCTTAGAAATGTGCAGGAAGAATTTAATAACAACAAAACCGTTTTCCACAAGGTGATGCTCAAAGTTATTGATCTGGTTGTAGCGCTTGTTCCACAAATCCTCTCGTGCTTCTGCTGGCAGTCCCCATTGCTCGATCTGCTCGGGATAAACCTGTTCCGCCGTCACTTGCTCATAGTACGAACGATTGAAAATCCCAATCTGACCTCGGGCTGGTAGCGCTTGCACCACGCGCCACAGAAAATCATGTTGAGCCTCGGTCTTGGTCGGTTTTTTGAACTGCTTGGTCATGCAAACTTGAGGATCGAGATAAGAAAAAACTTCTTCGATTGATTCGTCTTTTCCGGCAGCGTCCATGCCTTGAAACAAAATAAGGATGCCATAAGTGGCATGTGCATGGATCATATCCTGGTAGCGCCGCAGCTGTTGTCCAAGCTGTTTCGTCCGAGTCTGCGCGTCTTTCTCGTCCGTGAATGGTCGCATAAGGTTGGGATCGCGCTCTGATAATCGAGCTTGACTGTTAGGTTGTACAATGTAGTCTTCGTAATTCATGCAGGGTTCTCCACGCTAAAACATTCCTGTTATCTTACCGCTTTGCAATCGTTGCAACGCTTATTCCGGGCCGTTTACAAGTTTGGTGCCAGCGCACAATGCCTCCTCCTGCACGACGTATCCCATGTTTCCTTTCTGATTGTTGTGACAATACCTGTCTCACTTGGCTGCTATAGTTGAGCCAGAACCGTAGGAGCAAGCATTTGTTCCAAACAACTACAGATGGTTCAAGGAGGATGTATGAAAACTGTACAGCCGAACACCGGCGCCTCGCTTTCGTTTCATCAGCCAACTACAACGATTGCCACTCCAACTGCTATGCTTTGGGCTGGACGAGTCATCACAGCCTTGGCCGTCGTATTCTTGCTGTTTGATAGCGTGATCAAAGTGTTGCAGCTAGCACCTGCCGTCGAAGCAACTGCCCAGCTTGGGTATCCCGAACGCGTCGTGTTTGGCCTTGGTCTGCTTGAGCTGGTCTGCCTTGTCGTGTATGTGTTTCCACGAACGTCCGTTCTCGGTGCTATCATGCTAACCGGTTATCTTGGCGGCGCCATTGCTACGCATGTACGAAACGGCTCCGATCTTTTTTCACTCGTCTTTCCCGTCTTAATCGGTGGAGTGCTGTGGGGTGGTCTGTTCTTACGCGATCACCGACTACGTGCTCTCATTCCGTTGCGGCGGTAGTGAACGATGTGCGCCCAGTGGAATGTAATCTCGTAATGAAACAACGGGACAACCTATATGTGCCGAAATATCAAAACACTCTTCAATTTCGAGCCGCCCGCAACTGAGGATGAAATTCAGGCTGCGGCTCTGCAATTCGTGCGTAAGGTGAGCGGCTTCAACACGCCCTCGAAGGCCAACGAGGCTGCGTTCCTGGCTGCGGTTGAGGAAATAGCCGCTGCTTCCCGCAAACTACTGATGGAGCTAGAAACGCATGTGCCGCCAAAGAACCGTGAAGAAGAAGCTGCTAAAGCACGGGTTCGTTCTGCGCAGCGATTCGGAACTGAACTGTGAGTGGTTTGTACACCGTTAGCCGTAGTGAACGAACTTTGTGTGTGCGTCATGTCTCTGGTAACGATTGAGCAACCTTTGTCCCAAAAAACAGTCGCTGTGCCCTTTATGCAGGGGTTCTACGGCATGATGATTGCGGTACGGCATGTTGAGCAGGCAGCATTTTGTTGCGTTAAGAATTGCGCGAAGGTTAGTACGCGTTGTTGCACGTTGTGAAACAGCTACTGTCTGACCACGCTTGCGTCGTGTAATGAGAAAGTCCCGAAATCCCTGACCTGTTTTTAGGAGAAGGAAGGTTGCTTATGCCAGTCTCACGCCGCCCCTTTGGCGCTACTCAAGACGGTGCTATAGTCGACTGTTACACATTGACGAATTCAGAACAGCTGACTGCTGATATTTTGACCTATGGTGGAACGGTAATATCGCTACGTACTCCTGACCGCGCGGGAACACTCGACGATGTGGTGCTCGGCTTCGACACGCTGGAGCCTTATCTGGGTCAGCATCCCTACTTCGGAGTGGTCGTTGGGCGGTACGCGAATCGGATAGCGCGTGGACGTTTTGAGCTGAATGGTGTTACCTACACACTCGCATGTAATAACGGTCCGAACCATCTGCACGGCGGGCCATTGGGCTTCCATCGCAAGGTTTGGAACGCCCAAGAACATGACACGAATGATGGGGCAAGCGTGAAGCTGACGTATCTCAGTCCCGACGGCGAGGAAGGCTACCCAGGCAATCTTTCGGTTACTGTCGTGTACACCTTGACCGACCAGAATGAGCTGCGGATCGATTACACGGCGACGACCGACGCTGACACGATCATTAATCTCACAAATCACTCATACTTTAATTTGGCGGGCGGTGGTAGCGTGCTCGATCACGAGCTGCAGTTGGTAGCGTCGCGGTTCGTTCCTACCGACGCAACCAGTATCCCACTAGGTGAGCTTCGTCCGGTTCAAGGCACGCCGATGGACTTTACCACGCCAACTGCGATTGGAGCGCATGTAGCTGCTGACGACGAGCAAATTCGTAATGGCAAGGGCTACGACCACACCTGGGTTCTGGATAAGGAGGATGGTGTGCTAGGCCTGGCAGCACGGCTGTATGCTCCGTCAACGGGCCGTGGGGTGGAGGTTTTGACGACTCATCCAGGAATCCAGTTCTACTCAGGAAACCTGCTGGATGGAAGCTTGATGGGCAAGGGTGGCCGACGGTATGAAAAATACGCCGGCCTGTGCTTGGAAACACACCATTTTCCCGACTCGCCCAATCAGCCGCAGTTTCCGTCAACTGTGCTGCGTCCCGGCAGTGTGTATCGTCAAACAGCGGTTTACCGGTTCACAGTTGAGTCATAGCGGACTAACCCGTTTAGATATCATGCGCAACGATGATAGGCTGCTTCAACAAAAGCGGGCTACGCATGCGGTGGCATGGCGGGATTTGTCCCGCCATGCCATGTCCATCTCGCGCGAGTCGTTGGTCTTATCAATGACACCCTGTTCGAGCTGCTCACATTAGCTGTCGGATGCCTGAGCGAGGGCGCTAAAGGCCGGTTTGAGCGCCGGATACAGCTGCTGGTAGATGCCGTACAGCTCGTCGTAACGCCCGAGATGTTTAGGATCAGGCTCGACTGTATCACCGGTCGATACTGCGGTGTTTACGGCAGCTGTCACGTTTGGATACATGCCCGCGCCTACGCCTGCTAGCAACGCTGCTCCAAAGGCTGGTCCTTCTTCGGCAACCATGGTCGTGATTTGCGTGTTCAGAATGTCCGCTTGAAGCTGCCGCCAAACCGTGCTCCGCGCGCCTCCACCGATGGCGCGTATTTCTGCTAGATTAAGACCCAGCTCGCGCATAATCGTCAGGCCGTCACGCAAGCTAAAGATGACACCTTCCAGCACGGCGCGAACCATATGCCCAACTCCATGGCGGAGCGTAAGCCCGACAAATGCTCCGCGTGCCAGCGGATCGCGGTGAGGCGTGCGCTCGCCTGAAAGATAGGGCAAGAAGATCAACCCATCGGCGCCGGGCGGTGTTGACTCAGCTAAACCAACCAGCTGATCGTAGCTCATGTCGGGCAGTAGCTCTCGCAACGTGTTTCGGAGCCATTGTAGCGCGCCACCCGCGCTGAGCGTGACGGCCATAAGATGATAGGCGTCGGGCACGGCATGGCAAAACGCGTGTAACCGACCTTCAGGGTCAAGCCGGATCGCGTCGCTATGCGCAAACAATACGCCGCTGGTGCCGAGCGACGAGCTAATCACGCCGTCACGGATAATGCCGGTGCCGATTGCGGCGGCTGCATTATCGCCGCCACCGGCGACAACCGGAAGACCAGCGGGCAGACCAAGTTCCTCCGCAACCTCGCGCCGAAGCTGTCCCGTTACGTCTGGCCCTTCATACACGCGCGGCAGCCATTCGCGCGGAATCTCCAGCGCTTGTAAGATTTCGTCTGACCAATCACGCTGTTTGAGATCAAGCAAGAGCGTGCCTGCAGCATCCGACACATCGCTTGCGTATTCACCCGTTAGCTTGAGCCGGATAAAATCTTTGGGCAACAACAGTCGCCGAACGAGAGCATAGTGTGCTGGTTCATGCTCACGCAGCCATATCAACTTGGGCGCTTGAAAGCCTACCAGTGCTGGATTACCTGCAAGCGCGATTAATCGTTCCGCGCCAACTTGTCGGGTAATGTACTCACATTGCGGCCCGGTCCGACCGTCGTTCCAG
>JASKZZ010000287.1 GCA_030147335.1 Herpetosiphonaceae bacterium
CTTAGAGTGCCGTAGACCACATAGCCCAGCGTATCGCCACGTTTGAACGCATCGGCAATAATTTCGTCTTTCGAGAAAAAGCCCGAAAACAAGGGAACGCCAGCCAGCGCCAGATACCCGATCATGTAGGTAATCCAGGTCGTCGGCATAAAGCGCCGCAGCCCGCCCATATTACGAATATCCTGCGCCTTGTTGGGATCGTGCCCGACTGCCGCTTCCATACCATGAATGACCGAGCCGGAGCCAAGGAACAGCAGCGCCTTGAAGAACGCATGCGTCAGCAGATGGAACAGACCGGCAACCCAGCCACCGATGCCAAGGGCCGCAACCATAAAGCCAAGCTGCGACAGCGTTGAGTACGCCAGGATACGCTTGATGTCGAACTGCGCGACGGCAATCAGAGCCGCGAAAATCGCGGTGAACGCGCCCACCAGCGCCACGATTGCCAGCGCTGTCTCGCTTTCGATAAAGATCGGGTAGGTACGCGCCACCAGGAACACGCCCGCCGCCACCATTGTTGCCGCGTGAATCAGCGCCGAAACTGGGGTCGGTCCTTCCATCGCGTCGGGCAGCCACACATGCAGCGGGAACTGCGCCGACTTACCGACAGTACCCATGAAGATCAGCAGTGATATTGCTGTCGCCGCACTCATACCGACAAAGGTTGTCTGGTCGTGTAAACGCTCAAGCAGCCCAGCCTCGAAGATTTGACCCGGCGCTGTACCAAACGTAAGCGAACCGGCCTGAGTGTACAGATAGAACAGGCCAAGCATCATAAACACGTCGCCGATACGCGTCGTGATAAACGCCTTGCGAGCCGCACGATACGCCGACGGCTTGTAGTACCAGAAGCCGATCAGCAAATACGAGCACAGGCCCATCAATTCCCAGCAGATAAAGAACAGCAGCAGATTATCTGCCAGCAGCATGCCCAACATCGAAGCCGTAAACAGCGCGATAAACGAGAAGAACCGCGACTGTCGCTCATGGCCCGTTGGATACTCGTCGTGCGCCATATAGCCCATCGAGAAAAGATGGATACAAAAGCCTGCCAATGTGACCATCGCCAGCATCAGCACGACAGGAGCATCTAGCAGGTAGCCCATGCGAAAGGTTGTTTCGCCCGTTGCGGCCCAATCGAAGCTGCGCGAGTACGCGCCGCCGAAGCCCTCGAAGTGAACACCGCTGTGCTCACCCTCACCCGCTCCTTTTTCGCCACCGTGGGCCTCGCCCTCTTCATTTCCTTCGGCTGGCGGCGCTTCAACCTGCTCAGTCGTCGTGCCACCTGAGTCGAAACCAGCCGTCGCCGATTGGAACAAAATGCCCCAAGCCAGCACGACCGCAAGCAGCATTGCAACGATTGCAACCGAACCGCTAATCACACGGCTGCGGTACAGCGGCGAGAAAAAGGTGATAAACACAAATGCGCCGAGCGGCAAAAGTGGAATAATCCAGGCTAGTGCAAAAAAGTCCATTTTGTTTCCTTGATAGCAGTCAGCTACGAGCATTCAGCGGTCAGCTTAGAGGTACGCTCCGGCCTGATAGCTAATAGCTGATTATTGATTGCTGCTTAGCCTCTCAATGTATCAATTTCGTCGGCGTTGATCGTGAGTCGCGTGCGGTACACCGCAATCACCATTGCTAGACCAACCGCTGCCTCTGCCGCCGCGACCGTAATCGCGACAATCGCAAAGATAAGCCCGCTGGTGTTTGCCGGCTCAAGGTAGCGCCAAAATGCAATCAGGTTGATGTTCACTGCGTTGAGCATGAGCTCAACACCCATCAAAATACCAACCGTGTTGCGACGCGACAATGCGCCAAAAAGTCCAATGCAAAATAAGCCTGCTGCGACCGTCAAGATCGCTTCCAGTGGTATTGCCGTAACAATCGATCGCATCGTCTACTCCTATGTTCGCTCAGCTGTACCAGCTTCGGACTTTCCACTGGGGAGGTTCGCGCTCGCCTGCATCGGACGATCCAAGCCCAAGCCAGACACGGAACGCCGCAGCTCGGCTTCCTCGGCTAACGTCAGAATCCGACGGCGACGAGTGCGCTCTTCATATGCAATGACCACTGCACCAATCAACGCCACTAACAGCAGGATCGACGACACCTCGAATGGTATTAGATATTCGGACATAAATGAACGGCCGATTTCAAACGCACCTGCAATTGGCGCTGCCGCTCCGGCTGCTGTTTGCGGTTCCGGTTCCGGCTCTGCTTGATTTTCGGCCACTGGCGCAGCAGACGCTGCGAGATCAGTTTGTGGCCAATAGGTCGGCTGCCCGCGCTCCTCAACCGGCAGTTGCGGCGTCCAGATCGTCGGCACAATAACACCAGCAAAAAGCGCTACTGATACGAATGCGGCAACTGGCCACCGCTCAAACAGCTGACGCGTACCTTCACCCGTAACCTGACGGGTCAGCATGATGGCAAACAGCACAAGAATCGAGATCGCGCCAGTGTAAACCAGAATTTGCACAACACCGATAAACGGCGCTTCAAGCAAAAAGTAAAATGCCGCCACGCCCGCGAATGAAGCAATCAGCCAGAGCGCAGCATGAATGATGTTCTTAACAAACACCACCATAAAGCCGGCGAACAAAATCAGCGCCGACAGTACCCAAAAAATCGCACCAATGATAAAATCCATGCCCTACCTCAGTTTGCGGCGAACGCATCAGGGGCGCTGCACAACCATATTTTTTGTTTGGTTTCTGGGGCGCGATTGTACCATGGAAGTACATCGGCACTTGCATCGCTAGACAATTTTGGGACACGCGAAAGGGGCGTTCGATGAACGCCCCTTTAAGTCGTATGTTAGACCGCCGTCGGCGCCGCCTGATAGGCTTGCGATCCACGTGTAGCGTTGAGCCGCGCCACCATCAGAAAAGCGACAACATTGATCACGCCGGTAACAATGAACGCCACGAGTACGCGCAGGGCACTATCCGGCGCACCCAATGGATCAGCGATCCCAAAGCCCTGCTCAGCTCCCCATTTTGTAATCGCAATCCAAAGGCTGGTACTGAAAATGTTAACCAGCGCGAGTGGCAGCAGGAACTTCCAGGCAAAGCTCATTAGCTCGTCAATCCGTAGTCGTGGCACCACCGCGCGAATCCACACCATCAAGA
>JASKZZ010000302.1 GCA_030147335.1 Herpetosiphonaceae bacterium
ATTGACTTGCCACCAGCCAGTCATACCGGGCGGAATGCGAAATCGCTGCCACTGCCACGGCTCGTACTCCATCGCAATATACGGCATTTCGGGTCGTGGTCCAACCAGACTCATTTCTCCACGGAGTACGTTGATCAGCTGTGGTAGCTCATCTAAGCTCGCTCGTCGCAGCCGCGAGCCAACCTTTGTGATACGCGGATCGTCAGTTCGCTTATGCATGAGCCGTCCCTGGTCGTCACGCTGCGCAATCTCTTGCCAACGACGCTCGGCGTCCTCGTACATGCTGCGAAACTTAATCATACGAAAGCGGGAGCCATGCTCACCGATACGTTCTTGTAAAAAAAAGACTGGCCCCGACGACTCAATCTTGATCAAGAACGCGATGATAAGCATCACGGGGCTGAGCAACAACAGCAGAACTACACTGCCAATCACATCAAACAGTCGTTTTAACACCCGCTGCGCTTCTGAGAGCGCAGACTCGCGCAAGCTGATCAATGGAATGCCGCCAAGGGAGTCGACGGGCGTACGTGCAAATGCCAAATCAATTACACTGGGCACCATATGCAACATGACCGGATACTGCAACAGCTGTAGCGAAATCTGTGCAACCTCTTGCTGATCGGGCGTGACAAAAATAACTTCATCGACCGCATGTTCTTTGACGACATGCTGAGTCTGCTCGATCGTGCCTAGAACCGGCAGCGTCGCATTTTCCAGCGGCGAGTCGCTCGTGTAGCCAACAACATGCACTCCCACCCACGGGCGCAAATCAAATTCTCGTACAAGTTGCTGCGCTTGACTTCCCGCGCCAACGATCAGTGTCCGACGCTGCTTGCCGTACTGGTTACGCCTTCGCAGCACAAACCGGACAAACAAATGGAATGCCAACAATAGTATTAGATCGAGCGCGGCGAAATAAAGGAATTGGAGCCGTGAAACATCACGGAACGACAGATACAATACACCTGCGAATGAAAGTACAGCTAGTGAGACCGCAGCCAGTAGCCGCCCAATTGCTTCTAGCAAGGTGGACAGAAACACAGCACGTTGGGGCCTTAACAGCAAAAACACGATTGCCCAGATGCACGCCACAATACCATACAGCTGCCATGGTATTGATGCTTGCCGTGCGTCAATCTCGCTGCCGTAGCCAAGCCACAACCTAATTGCTGTTGCACTACGCAGCGCGACCAATGTGAGCAACAAATCCCAAAATAACACACTTCCTGCAAGCCGACGTCCAAGACGTTCTACCATGGAACTTTCCTTACAGGCAAAAACGCTGTCTTGAAGCGCTTTGCAACCGACATATCGCTAGGGGGCACAGAATGTTCGATCTTTGGAAAACACGCGAGGTAGGGACTGTGCCGCAGACTATTATAGTCACATGTTGTATTTCCCGCCAGCGCCAGCCATAGCACTGCTTTTTCGAGGCGTTCCTGTTCGATATCTGCATTGCTTAGCATAACAAGTAAGGGGAAGTCGGCCTTCCCCTTGCAAGCACGGTCAAAAGAAATGATCATTGAATGCATGTCAGACGCGGACTTGACCGTCACCCTCAATGATCCATTTGTATGTAGTCAGTTCATGCAGCGCCATCGGTCCACGAGCATGCAGCTTCTGGGTGCTGATCGCGACTTCGGCCCCTAAGCCCAGTTGTCCGCCATCGTTGAAGCGCGTCGATGCGTTAACCAACACTGCCGCCGAGTCGACTTCGTTAATGAAACGCTGGACTGCCGCCTGATCCTGGGTCAAAATGGCATCGGAGTGACCGCTGCTGTAGCGCCAGATGTGGTTCAGCGCCTCGTCCATATTTTCCACAACCCGAACCGAAAGGATCAGGTCCAGAAACTCTGTCCCCCAATCGGTATCACTAGCCGGGGTTGCATCTACATCCGCATGTTGCAGTACGTATAACGCCGTTTCGTCCGCGCGTAGCTCAACATGAGCAGCCGCAAGATCGACGCCCATACGTGGCAACAGTTGATCCGCTATGTCCCGGTGAACAAGCAATGTATCGAGCGCGTTGCATACGCTTGGCCGCTGCACCTTGGCGTTGTGAATAATTGGGATTGCCTTTTCGATGTCAGCAGTTGTGTCAACATACATATGACACACGCCGATACCACCGGTAATTACGGGAACCGTTGCATGCTCACGGCAAAATTGATGAAGGCCGGCTCCACCACGCGGAATGATCATATCGACGTAGCGGTCGAGACGCAGCAGCTCAACGACTCGGTCGCGATTGGAGTCGGTAATTACCTGCACCGCGTCACCAGGCAGTCCTACGGCAGCAAGCGCGCGTTGAATCGACTCAACCAGAACACGATTTGAACGAGTTGTTTCTTTGCCACCACGCAAAATAACGGCGTTACCCGTTTTAAGACATAAGCTGGCGACATCAACGGTGACATTTGGACGCGCCTCATAAATCACACCTACAACACCTAGCGGCACGCGGCGCTTATGCACCCGTAGTTCGTTTTCCAGCGTTCGCTCGTCGAAACGAATGCCAACCGGATCGTCAAGCTTAGTCACATGTTCGACATCTGCGGCAATCGCTTCCAAACGCTGGGGAGTAAGTCGTAGACGATCAATCAGCGAAGAATTGAGTCCGGTGGCTTGTGCATCTGCAACGTCGCTTTCGTTAGCGGCGAGAATAACGTCGGCATCCGTCCGCAGCTGAGTAGCAATGGATCGCAATGCTTGATCTTTCACCTCGGTCGTCAAATTTGCAAGCTGTCGCGCCGCAGCTTTAGCACGCTGCCCAAGTATCTCAACGGATAAAGCTTCCATGATCGTCTCCCAAAAACAAAGAACTCAAACAAAGAACAGAAACAAGGAATGGTTAGCAAAATTACCGGTTGGCATTCGGTAGCCTTTTAGTGCAGCAGCACCATGTCATCGCGGTGGACGACCTCGGGTCCATACGTATAGCCTAACGTTTCTTCGATTTCCGATGAATGATGGCCTTGGATCAACCGGAGGTCAGCGGCGCGATAATGTGTCAGGCCACGTGCTAGCTCGGTACCGTCGGGCGAAAAGATGCGAATTGTTTGACCGCGATCAAACATGCCGTCAACAGCAACAATACCGGCTGGTAATAGGCTACGCCCTTCGGTCGTCAGCGCGCGCGCGGCACCCGCGTCAACGACGATGCGGCTTTGTCGAACGGTCTCCGCCATGATCCATCGTTTGCGCGCTTCTAGTCGCGTTGATCGGGCATGCAGCCGTGTGCCAATCGAATTACCCATAGCGGCTTCGAGGACAACATTCGGTGCGTCACCCGCCGCGATAATAACATCAATGCCGGTGCGTGTTGCCAGATCCGCCGCTTGGATCTTGGTTCGCATGCCTCCCGTTCCACGATGGCTGCCGGGATCGCCTGCTAAAGCCCATACGTCATCATCAATGACTGGTACGTCATGAATCAGCGTTGCAGTCGGATCAATGCGGGGATCGGCGTTGAATAAGCCCGGCAGGTCGGTACAGATAAGCAGTAAATCGGCTTCGACCAGACCTGCGACAAGTGCCGATAAGTTGTCGTTGTCGCCAACTTTGATCTCATCAACGGCAACCACATCATTTTCATTAACGATTGGCAAAACGCCGCGTTCAAGACAGCCAAGCAACGTGTTGCGCGCGTTGAGATAACGTCGTCGGTCGCGCAAATCGTCGCGGGTTAGCAGCGTTTGGGCAACTGCCAGACCATAGATGTCGGCAAGCTGACCATACAGGTGCATCAGCCGTCCCTGACCGATAGCAGCAAATAATTGTTTTTCGGGAAGGTTCCGTTTGCGTGGTGGAAAAGCAAGTTGTTCCCATCCGGCCAGTACAGCTCCTGATGTAACCAGGATTGGCTCGCCGCCCAGACTACGAACAGTGGCGATCTGTCGTACAAGATCAACCATCCGTGGACGGTGCAATCGATCCGTACCGGCTGTTAAAACACTTGTGCCAAGCTTAACAACAACGCGTCGATATTGAAGTGTGTTCATGCAGCTCCACCAGGGTGTGTCGCTTGAATAGTACCATGAGGGGACGTGGTTGCATCGTCCAAATGATGGAGCTGGTTTTCCGTTCTTTCGTGCTTGTATTAATGAGGGAAATGGAGGCTGATGGTGATGGAGGATTGCGGTTGGTTAGATGTGTTTGATTAATGCGGTAGATGTATGACAGCGCCGCACCATGATCGGCCCAGCGCTGTTTATGGTTGGCCATCTTTACCAGCTACCGTTGGCTTTATCGGTTGGAATTGAATGTCCCTTTGGGTAGATCAAGTAAACTGTTCCACCCGAGTGCTTGAGCCACAGTTCTTCCAACTTTGCACGATCATACACAACACGCACGGTCTTGTCTGAGCCAAATGCGGGGTCATTCAAGATGACGTTACCCTTTGCATCAAAACCGCGAATAACCATGATGTGACCTGAGCTGGATCGGTAGGGCGTGCCAGGCAGCTCTCGGTTGCTTACGGCATAGCTCATAATGACGGGAACTCCGGCGCTGATCCACTCCTCGACCTGCGCCAT
>JASKZZ010000329.1 GCA_030147335.1 Herpetosiphonaceae bacterium
GCCGCCTGTAGCATCCGCAATCCGCGTGGTTTCAGGTCCACGCCGGCAACGAACCCGCCGCTCAAGGGCAATCCCAATATGCTGGTAAGTGGCGTCATCGTGATTTGCGTTTGGCTCAGCAAGGCGTCGGGCGGCAGTGTAAGTGTAAATCGTGTGCCATCTGCAGCCGTGGCAGTGAGAACACCTCCACTCGTTGGAATGGATGCTGTCACCGCACGCGTGGTATCGAGGCGCGGGCTGATGGACACAGGGCTGGGCGAAACGGTCGCGAATTCGTAGGGTCGCCTCACCATCGGCAGCAGCACCCGTTGTCCGGTGCTCGCTTGTGTAGTGGACAACGTGCCGGGCGAGGCAAAGCTACCGGGTGTGATCCCGACGAGCGCTGGAAGTAATGCTAACAAAGCGATGATAAAGATAGTTCGTAAGCGGTGGTGCATATGCTCAGTCCTCCAGAAGCCGTTTCCGGCCTGCGAATGCCCTACGCTGGTAATGAAATGAACCGCTAGCTGTGGAAAAAGCTCGTAGCTTATCGCTGAATGAACGGCAGGTACACGCGCCACGACAACTGTGCAGGGATCGCACTGGGGCTCCAATCGGGCCGTGCTGCATTTTGTTTCAGCAAACGTAGCCCACTGCCATCGCGATTGACGATCCAGAGATCGCTCGGTGCTCCGAACGCCTTCTCCTTTGCTCGTTCAAAAACGATCTGCTGCCCATCAGGTGACACACTCAGCTGGCCTGCAAATTCGTTGCTGAAATTTGTCACACGCTTGACCTGCTTTGACGCGAAGTTGTATTCAAAGATGTTGGCACGCACCGATGAATAAAATTCTGTTTCTTCGAGTGCGAAAATAAATCCAGAACCGTCCGGTAGCCATGCGAGTCCTCGAACAGCTTGGACAGATGCATTGGCAGGATAGGTCACCAGTGGTTCGCCGGCTGTGCTGCTGCCTTCTGTAATCCGGTACACGCCGGTTTCGTTCGTATAATCAAAGCCGGTGTATAGAATCTGGTTCGCCGTCGCAGGCGTTGGACCCCACGCCAGGTAATTAACAAAGTCCGGCATCAGGTCTTGATTTGTTTGCAGGGGAACGCCTTTTTCTAGCGGCCGTGGGTTAGGCGAAAGCTGGAGCAGTGTATTAAAGGTATCGACGTAGCCGATTTTCGAGCCGTCATGTCGCCAGGTCGGCGCGAACGCTTCCTTGTAATAAGACATGTTCAAATTACGAACGCCCATTACCCCGGTTCGCACGGTGCCGTTTGTTTGCACATCAACCGATGTGCCCTGATTGATCTCTCGCTGAACACCTTGAATCAATACAGCATGTTGCAATACCCCAGGGCCAAAGTCAGCCACGTTGTTGAACGTAACGACACCCGTACCGAATGGCGGCAACGACACTTGCTGATAGGTCGGCGCGCCCTGGAAATAGACGAAGGCAACGACCGACGAGCTGCTGCTGTTTTGCACAGGCACCTGCACCGTGCCTTTGGGATAGGCAGCGAGCGCGGCACACGAGGGGGCTTCGGTAATGCGTCGCAGATTGTTACCATCTGCACGTACCACAAAGATGTCACCCTCGTGAAGTGAACATTCGCGCTCGTGAGTGCTGGCAAAGGCTAACTCGCGCGCATCGGGTCGCCAGTCTATGCTCCAAATCTTAAACGTATCGTACTGATCAGGTTGTCCGTGCGCCCAAAGCAGCCGATCGTTGCTGCCATTCGGCTCGATCAAGCGAATCTCATCGCTCGTATCGGCGGGGGCGTATGCAATCGTCCCGGCGCTGGTTTGGGCAGTGGTCGTATGGGTGGTGAGCGGCGCGAGTGAAACAAGCGCAGCGAGAGCTAGTGCAAACAACGCGATAATCTTCGGGAAATGTGTACGCATCTTGTTTTTCTCCTGTTGCTGATTGTGTGAGCTAGAATGAGCCGTGATTATTCGACAAACCAGGCTGCTTTGAAAATTCGGCATACGGGACTTGAAACGATGGGTGACGCTCGTGTAGAGCTGCTTTGCAGTTCTTCTTGTCTCAGCTTGCTTGATCATTGTTGGTTTTCGGCATGTCATCGTCATTGGCGAGCGTGTCCTGCAGTGCCGCGATCACCGCATCGAGGGTGGTGAATCCGAACCGATTACCTGTTTGTGGATCTTCCAGGCTGAAGCGCCACACCGCAGGCACATCGTTGAATTGACTGCGTTCCTGCCAGCAGCGCAACAAGAATGCGTGGTAGTGTGGTGGACGATCAGAGCCAGCCATACATGTTCCCCAGCTACGCACGTGTTAACCATCGTGCTATACTCCACGTCAAGATACAGGCATATCGTGAAAAGATCGTGATTGAAGGACGGCAGCAATGGATGGGCTGCGCCTCGAAATGTTGGGTGACCTACGAATCACACTCAACGGAGTGTCGATTCTTGATGATTTGCCGCACAAGGGCCGCGCGCTGCTGTGCTATCTCGCAGTGGAACGGCGCGAACATTCTCGTAGCACTCTTGCCGCATTGCTGTGGGGCGAATTTCCCGAAACCGACGCAGCAACAAATTTGCGCCAAGTATTGACCCAGATGCGCCGTGTCCTCGACACCTATCTGATTGTCACCCGCCAAACAATCGCGCTGGACAACAATCGCCCATTTTGGCTGGACATTGAAGCCTTCAAGCAGCATGTTGGTGCGCCGTTTCCTGAACGCGATGCGGGTCGATTACGAGAAGCAGTTGCGCTGTACCGCAGAGACTTTCTCGCCGGCTTTGCCCTTCGCGACGCACCCGCGTTCGATGAATGGGCTGCGGTTCAACGCGAACGATTTCGCATTATGGCGCTCCACGCGCTTCACACGCTTGTCCAGCACGACCTCGCGCACGGCGACTACCTCGCCTGCATCAACAATACAAATCACCAACTTGCATTAGACCCGTGGCGGGAAGAAGCTCATCGCCAGTTGATGTGGCTCTACGTTCGAACCGGACAGCGCAGCGCGGCATTGGCGCAGTATCAAACCTGTCTGCGCGTGCTGCATCAGGAGCTAGGCGTCGAGCCGATGGCTGAGACAACGGCGCTGTATGATCGAATCAAAGTAGCCCAAGCAGTGCGACTACATGCAATTCCGCTGCCTGCCACGCCATTTGTAGGCCGCGCTTTTGAGCAAGCTGAGATCGGACGATGTCTTGCTTCCTCATCGTTGCGGCTTGTTACCGTTGTTGGCCCCGGTGGAATTGGCAAAACACGGCTGGCGGTGCAAATGGCTGCGGAGTGGAACGCGCGTTTCTTGCATGGAGCACGCGTCGTATCCCTCGCTTCGATCAGTTCAGCAGACATGCTTGTTTCTACGATTCTTACCGTGCTTGGCTGTACCCTACGAGGGTCACAGGAGCCGATGGATCAACTGTGCAACTACCTCGCCGACAAAGACATGCTGCTGGTGCTAGACAACTTTGAGCATCTGATCGCTGAGGCGACCGATGTTGTGGTCGAGGTGCTTGCCAACGCGCCCGGCGTCAAATTGATTGTGACATCACGCGAGCGGTTGTATCTTCAGCATGAACGATTGATCGAGCTTGGCGGGCTGGACGTGCCGCAAGTTACCGATTTGGATGTTGAATCATGGAGCGCTGTTGAGCTGTTTGTGCAAAGTGCGCGGAAACTACGGCCTGACTACACGCTCACGGATGCTGATAAATCTGCAGTCGTTCGCATCTGCCAGCTCGTTGAAGGAATGCCGTTGGGCATCGAGTTGTCGGCGACCTGGACGCGCGTGCTGACGAGCGAACAAATCGCGCACGAGATCGAACAAAGCCTGGAGTTTTTGTCAACAGCGATGCGTGATGTTCCGGCGCGGCACCAGAGCATTCGCACCGTCTTCGATCATTCGTGGCGCTTGCTCACGAGTGAAGAACGGACTGTCCTGCGGCGGCTAGCGGTGTTTCGCGGTGGATACACTCGGGAGGCGGCAGAGCAAGTCGCGGGCGCGTCGCTCGTGCTGCTTCGCGCGCTGGTCGATCAGTCGCTGATACGTACACACGACGAGGGATCGCGTACGTGGCGGTACGAGCTGCATGAGTTACTACGGCAGTACGCCTATGAGCAGCTTGAGGCAGCGGGCGATTTGGTCGAAACACAGGAACGCCATTTGCGCTACTTTCTTGCATTGGCCGAAGCAGCCGAGCCGCATCTGGTCGATGAAGAACAGCAGCAATGGTTGGAACGGCTGGAGCATGAACGAGATAATCTACGAGCGGCCCTGGCATGGCCGCTCCGCAAGGATCGGAGCGACGAGCAAGCCGAGCTAGGTGCGCGGCTTGGCGGTGCGCTGTGGCGCTTCTGGTGGATGCGCAATGACTTTATCGAGGGGCGGCGCTGGCTTGAAGCTTTAGTGAGCGACGTTTCCCTTTCGAGTGCCGTGCGTGCCAAAGCGCTTCATGGTGCCGGCGTACTCGCTCAGGAACAGGGCGAATATGCACAGGCGCGGCAGTGGTACGAGCAAAGCCTCGCGCTTCGACGACAGCTTGGCGATCAACGGGGGATTGCGTCGTCACTTAATAGCCTCGGTGTCGTTGCATTAGACGAGAGCGACTACAACCGTGCGCGTTCGTTGTATGAAGAAAGCCTACAGTTGAAGCGCGAAATTGGCGACCAGCGGGGAATTGCATATTCACTTGGCAATCTGGGGCTGGTAACCAGCGCCCAGGGTGACTATGTTTCGGCGCAAGCGCTGTATGAAGAGGCGTTGGGACTGTGCCGCGCGCTTGGCGACCGGCAGGGCGTTGCGGTCGCGCTCGGCAACCTCGGCGCAGTTGCCCTTGAGCAGCACGACATCACGTGCGCAACAACCTGGTTCAAGGAAGCTTTATCACTCTTTCAAGCAATGGGCGACAAGGATGG
>JASKZZ010000337.1 GCA_030147335.1 Herpetosiphonaceae bacterium
TGCTGGTTTAAGGCAAATATGAAACACAAACCCGACAGGCGATCACCCAATGCTGCAGCTGACCGAGGGCCACGACCTGGTCCTCCCCAACGTGGACGAGGGCAACAACAACGGCGCTTTGATGAACATCCTCAACGACCATCAACCACCGATTTGCTTTTTGGCCGTAATGCCATCCGTGAAGCGCTCCAAGCAAAACGACGACGACTGCGACGGCTGATGGTAGCGGAAGGTGTTCGTAGTGGCGGGCCGATTGCCGAACTGGGGGTGCTGGCGCAGGCTGCGAACGTGCCGCTGGTCGAAGTTGAACGACGAGAACTTGATGATCTGACCGACGGCGCGAACCACCAGGGCGTTGTGCTGGAGGCAGGTCTATATCCCTATGCAGACATCGACGCGATGCTGGCGCTGGCGCAATCGCGGGATGAACTGCCGCTGCTGTTAATGCTCGACCATGTGCAAGATCCCCAGAACGTCGGTACGCTGCTGCGGACGGCGGATGTTGTGGGCGCGCATGGGGTTATTTTGCCGGACCGTCGCGCCGCGTCAATCACGCCTGCAGTTGTTAATGCTTCAGCGGGAGCGGTCGAGCATCTGCTGATTGCCGAAGTGGCCAATCTTACACAGGCAATCAAGGCGTTGAAAGAGCACAATGTATGGATCGGTGGACTTGAGGATGATCCGCGATCCGTAATGTTTGATAGCCAGCGCTCCGATCTTCCTTTGGCGCTGGTTGTAGGTGCTGAAGGGCCTGGTCTGAGTCGACTTGTACGCGATCGCTGCGACTTCTTGCTCAAGCTGCCGATGGCTGGTCATGTCGCGTCGTTAAATGCCGCTACCGCCGGCTCAATTGCACTGTATTCACTATGGCGGCGGCGAGCTAAGGCTTGATATCAAAGGGCAGAGTGCAAATGCGATCACATCATTTCTGTTCAATCCGCATGGCGCGCAAAAGGGGCTGGAGCTTGTACTCCAACCCCTTTCTGATTATACAGCCCGCTTACGCCATGGCGGCGTTAGGCATGCCTTGCTGTACCGCAGGACCCATAAATCGTGAGTTTCCAAATCCAAGAATCAGCCAGAAGATAGGCGCGAGGAAGATGAGGCCCATCGTGAAGCCAACGCCTTTGCCAAATGATTTGGCAATCTCAACGTAATGGATAATGCCGACCACGATGTTGACGAATGGGATAAAAAATAGCAGAAGCCACCAACCGGGTCGGCCTGTCATGCGCAGCAGAACAACATTGCCGTAAAATGGCACAATTGATGCCCAGCCTGGTTGTCCCGCTTTGGTAAAGACTTTCCACGTAGCAGCGATGAGGGCGACAATAAAACCGAAGTACAGGACACTCATAACCAGAAATACGCCAGTGGACACGGCATCTGGTTGCTCCTGAGCGGCACGGAACAGGGAAGTGGCGGCCAGCGAGGGGAACACGTGGAACTCCTTGATTTCAAAAACGTCCACACTTTAGCACTTGAGTCCGCACTCCTGCTACTAACGCGTTGGTCCCACACCAGCCCTACCTCGCTGTCCATCCGTAGCAGTACCTAAGCGGTTTGCACCGTACTGGCGCAGCTTAAGCGCAGTTGCAACTCCAAACAGCTATAATCGAAACTGTCCTTTTTGCCAAGCTATCGGCGCTCCACGGGCGCGATTTGACGTTAATCGTACGAAGGGCGGATAGCAAAATTGCAAGGGTTATGGTACAACGCATCCATCAACCTCACAGTGCCGTACAGTAGTGTGAGTATCTATCTTTTCACCAATAGAAGCCAGTAACAGCCGTGAGCAACATCATCAACCAGTGCAAAGAGCTACTCCGACGGCGCGTCAACCAGCACAGGTACGCCGCCTCGTTGTTGCTGCTCAGCCTTGTTGTGATGTTGGGTGGGCCGTGGGCGTGTATCGTGCATTGCATGCTCTTGGATGTTGAGCATCATGGGCATCATCATCACGAACAGCAAGGCACTGTTGTATCTGGCTTTTTAACCGATTGTCCTACCATATTGTCGGGGGACGATCAGCAGCTGCGTGAACCACCGAGCGCGCTGACGATTGCGATTGTTGTACCTTTGACGTTAGCCCCCTTGCTGTTTGGCGCCACGCTTCAGCTCATTCTTTTCTCGGCTCAACGCGTATCAACGACGCATCCTCCACCCCGTGACCCTCCACGAATCTCCATCCGCTTTGCGTAACAACAGGTAGGACGTACGGTCGTTCGCTTCGCTCATTATGGGCGATGCAGCCGTATGGTTTCTGTCCGTCCCACGATTAGTTTTAACAGCCTTTCTACGTATTGCATGGGGAAAATTTTATGTCACGTTCATCGCGAACCGCATGGTCGGTCCTGATCGCACTGCTAGCCGCAATCCTGCTACCACTTGTCGCATCGGCACATGAGCATCGAGATGTGGGCAAGTACGAATTTGTCGTTGGCTTCAAAAATGAGCCGGCCTTTGAGGGCGAGCAAAATGGCGTGTATGTCGAGATTACCGAAAAAGCGAGTGGCCGACCTGTCGAAAATCTTGCGGAAACACTTAAAGCTCAGGTCATCTTTGGCGATCAACAGCGCGACCTTGCATTGCAGCCGGCGTGGGGTGAAAAAGGTGTTTACACATCTGATTTCTACCCAACAAGCGCAGGAGATTACACATTTCGCTTCACAGGCGAGATCGAGGGCACAGCCATCGACGAAAAATTTACTTCAAGTCCTGACGGGTTCGACAGTGTAAAGGCAACTAGCGCGCTGCAATTCCCAGCTAGTGTACCAACTGCAAACGAGGTTGCCGTGCAACTAGCTGCTGCGCAATCTACCGCTCGAACAGCCACAATCCTGGGCGGAGCAGGTTTGGCACTCGGGATCGTCAGCACAATTGCGGCATTACTTGCGCTGCGTGGCCGTCGATCTGCCACAGAAACGCGCGAAGCAACGGTAGCACGTACCTAGAACAAAACCTGCAAAAATAATGTTATGTTTGGACAGTTCCGCGCTTGGTCACTTAATAAACACGAACTGTAGGTGGAACTGTCCAGCATATTCAAGATTGAGTTATGGCAAAAAAGATACTACTGCTCGGCTTTGCACTATTTGCGTTGCTGATTCCTCACAGCGTTAGGGCGCACGCCACTCTGGTTGAGTCGGACCCTGCGGCAAATACCGTTGTTGCCCAGCCACCCAGTACCGCACGCTTACGTTTTAGCGAGCCACTCGAGCCTACATACAGCCGCGTCATCATCAATACCAGTGACGGCGAAAGTGTCGCAACCGGAGTGAGTCGTGTTGCCCCCGATGACCCGTATGCGCTGCTGCTAGACCTGCCGGAACTGCCGGAAGGAGTGTATTCGCTGCAGTGGCGAACACTTTCGGAGGTTGATGGTCACACAGCACAAGGTATCGTTGCATTTGCAGTTGGCGACCCCGCTGCTGCTAACGCGCCGCTTGTGCTGCCACCAACCCCACCCGATCCGCTCGCCATGCCATCGCTGATTGATGTTGCACTGCGCTGGCTGTCGGTGCTGTCACTCGCGCTAGCCGCAGGTGCTTTGCTTTTTGGCGCTTTCCTGTGGCTGCCCGCATTTATCGACGATGAGGTTGTATTTGCCGAAGCACAAGAACGATTCCGCCGCCTCGCAATTGCCGCAGCAGCCCTTGCTTGTGTCACGACGATAGCGGCATTGATCCGTGCCGGAGTCACTGCCGAAAGCAACATAGTGTCGTTCGCATTCAGCTCGCGGATTGGATTGGTGTTGAGCGCGCGGCTTCTCTTGACTGCCGCCATCGTCGGGTTGTTATATGCAGCGATGACACGTCGGGAACTATGGGCGCTGATTGCAAGCAGCGGAGCACTGCTCACGATTAGCTTGCTAAGTCATAGCGCCGTTCCACAAACCGCAACCAGTGCAGCTATTCGGCCCTTTACAACTGCATTGGCCGTTTTGTTCGATTTTACACATCTGCTCGCAACAGCGGCTTGGATTGGCTCGCTTCCCGCACTGTTGATTGGGCTGCTGATGCTGCGACAACTGGAAAGTTCGCAGCATGGTCGGGCTGCTACGCTGCTCGTCGCGCGCTTCACGAGCTTTGCAACCGCAGCCATTATCGTTTTAGCCGCAACAGGAACATTTGCCGCGCTGCAACGAATGACGGCGCTACAAGAGCTATGGACAACGACGTATGGCCGTGCATTGGCGGTTAAGCTCGTATTATTCGGTTTGCTCGGTTTGTTTGGAAGCTATATTCGGTGGCGCGTTCATCCTCGTTCGCGTGCAACATCAACGTACAGCGAATCAATGCTGCGAACGCTGCGACGGAGTGTGGCGGCGGAAGTTGTGTTGAGTGTGCTGCTGGTGCTGGCCGTCGGTGTCTTAACAGCATCGGCTCCA
>JASKZZ010000341.1 GCA_030147335.1 Herpetosiphonaceae bacterium
CGACAATCTTGGTATTCAACGGCGTAATCAGATAGACCGGCTGCGTAACCATGAGGTGCTTGCTCAGGGTTTATCCAGTGTGCCGGTCCAGACCGAAGGTGGTCCGCAAGAAACGGAATGTTTGCGGCTTGACTTGATCCCTCTCTGGCTGACAACGATCAACCCGAAGCGTGTAAGCGAAACGGTGCGTGAAAAACTGGTGCGGTATCAGGTAGAAGCGGCGTCCGTACTTTGGGCTGCGTTTCGTAACGATATTTTGCCTGCCAGTGAGCTAGCCGCACAACCACGACCACGCTCAGGCGCGGAGTTGGCGCTGGATATTGCAACGGCGATTCAGCATCTGGCCCAGCAGCAGCTTGAGATCGAGCGCAGCCTTGAAGGAGTGCATGGTCGGATGGATGGGATGGCGCGTTTTCTGCGTGATTTCGCCCAAAGCACTGATGCGCGGCTTTCGTCACTGGAGCTGCAACTAAATCCACAGGCCGCTATCTCAGAAGAGCAGGCCGCCGAGCTTGCACTGGCTGTAAAATCGGTTGGTCAAGCACTGGCAAATAGTGGCAGCAAGCAAAATGGCTATCAGCTTGTGTATGGTGAGCTGTACCGTCGCTATCGCGTAAGCTCGTATAAAAATTTACCACGCGCGAAATATGCCGAGGTGCTCCAGTGGCTCCATCAATGGCACGCCGAATTAACGGGAAATGCTAGCACTGCGGATCAGCCTACGGAGCAAAGCTGATCAATGAATGCCAAGGGATAAGCTAGCCGATTTTGGAGATAAAGGTGGCAGGAATTGACCCCCTTCGTTTCTTTTGAGGGATAACAGGCGACTTCATGATGGAGATTATTGATCTTACAGCGGAGCACGAACAAGCTGTGATGGAGGTAGCGGCATTGTTGGTTGCCGCTTTCCCACAAGCCTGGTCAACAACTGAAGACGCAGTCAAGGAAATACAAGAGTCGTTTGGCGTCGAACGGCTTAGTCGTGTAGCGCTGGATGCAGACGGTCATGCATTGGGCTGGATTGGCGGTATTTCGCAGTATGACGGCGAGAGCTGGGAACTGCATCCGCTCGTGGTGCGCGAAGACATGCGCGGCCAGGGCATTGGCCGCGCACTCGTTGCCGATTTGGAATCGCGGGTGCGTGAGCGAGGCGGCTATATGCTCTGGCTTGGCACCGACGACGACAACGACCAAACATCGCTATCCGGCATCGATCTTTTCCCAAACGTGTACGAGCATATTGCCACGATCCAAAATTTCCGTCATCATCCCTACGAGTTCTACCAAAAGCTTGGCTATGTGATTGTTGGTGTGCTGCCGGACGCGAGTGGTCCTGGCAAGCCAGACATTTTGATGGCTAAACGAATACGATAGTTATGCTACGCCAAGGCTGAGTTCGCCAATACACCAACGTTGATGCGCAGCTTTTCACGAACATTGCAGGCCTCGACGGTGTTGTGTGATTCATGTCGAGCGCTTACAGGTGCTGCATAAAATAGTCCCTCATACGCTCTTCCATAAATACCCGGTCTGCCAGCGAACGCGGCATGTGACGCTCATCTGGGAACAGCAGCAGATCGTATGGCTTGCGCGCCTTGATTAATGCATTGATGAGACGGGCCGTATGGCGGAAATGTACGTTTTCGTCGATCAGGCCGTGGACCAGCATCAGCTTCCCAGTCATTTGCTCGACATAATGTATGGGACTGCTTTGCCGGTAGCTGTCAGCGTTGGATTGCGGCATGCCCATGTAGCGCTCGGTGTAATGAGTGTCGTAACCATCCAAATGCGTAACGGGCGCTCCTGCAACGGCAACTTTGAATGTTTCGGGTGCTCGACCCAAGCACATCAGCGCCATGTAGCCGCCGTAGCTCCAACCATACACACCAACCCGCTGCGGATCGGCCAGCCCCTGCTCGATTAGCCAATGCACGCCGTCAACTTGATCCTCAACTTCAACTCGGCCCATGTCGTGCTTGATCACGCCCTCGAACTGGAGGCCACGTCGCGCACTGCCTTGATTATCCAGCATAAATACCAGAAAGCCAAGACTGCGTAAATACTGCGCTCGCAATGATATGGTCATGCCCCAACCGTTCGTTACGAGTTGAGCATGAGGTCCGCCATACACATACACCAGTGTCGGGAACGGGCCGCTTCCAAATGTTGAAGGAGGCCGATAGACCGCGCCATACAATGTTACGCCGCTGCGGTTCGTTAACGATACTAGCTCTGGCGGTTGTAGGGACAGCTCCGTGATGCGTGGGTCATGCCGGTCATACAGCGAATGAAGGAGTGACCCATCTTCAAGTGAACGCAGTGTCACCGTGGGAGGCGTTCCAATGGCGTGGTGAACATCGACAAAGCGCTGGTAGCCATGATCAATGACAACCGCGTGTGTTCCGGGTGTATCAGTGATTCGTCGTGGCTCGCCGCCGTCCATACCGACAACGTACAAATGACTTTCACGTGGATCATCACGGGTGGCGGTGAAGTACACCAGTCCGCGCGCTTCGTCAACGGCGTCAAGCGAGTCAACTTGCCAATCTCCAGTGGTTAGCGAACGAATCAAGGTGCCGTCGGCGTCGTACAGATAGAGATGGCGGAAGCCGGTACGCTCGGAGGACCAGATAAAGCCACCCGCTCCCCGCTCGGTCTGCTTGAGCGGCTTGAACATATCATGCAGATTGATCCATACCGCATTTGTTTCTTCGAGCAGTGTTTGTCGCTCGTTTCCCTGTGGATCGAAGCGCAGCAGCTCAAGCTTGGTCTGCTCACGATTTTCCAATTGCACGCACAGGCTGCCGTCGGGCTGCCAGTCAACTCGTGCTAGGTAGTTATCGCCAACATCAAGCAGCCAGGTCGGCTCGTCGCCGGTGATTGCTACAACGCCAAGGCGGACACGCGCGTTTTCAGTGCCGGCAAATGGATAATGATGGTCTTCCTGCGCCTGATCACCAACGCTTTCTTTGCCTTGATGAACGATTCGGTACACTGGAATATGCGTTTCATCGACTTCGGTAAAGGCAATTTGCTGGCTGTCGGGCGACCACCAAAATCCATGGCTGCGTCCCATCTCTTCCTGTGCCACATATTCTGCCAATCCATGCGTTTTGCCGGTACCACGCGCGCCACTTGTGATTTGTCGCGGTGTTCCTCCATCGACACCAACAACAAACAGCTCGTCGTCCTGCACATACGCTACCATGCTGCCATCCGGTGATAGCTGCGGGTCCAACGCGGGCACTCCCTGGCTGTCAACGATCTGCCTCAGCGGGGCGTCCACGCCGGTTTGGACGTACACATCGCCTTGCAGCGGCACCAGAACAAGATTTGACTGTTTGGCCCAGTCATAGCTCGTTACGCCGATCTCGCGCTGCCGTTGCCGTTCACGCCGCAGCGCTTCTTCCAACGAAACCGTTTCTTCGGTTGTGCCGCCACCCACCGGCTCGACAAGCAGCCGTTGCTGGCCCGTTTGCGGATCGAAGGCATACAGCTGACGCGACAAGCTTCCATCGGGGCTAAACAGATAGGTTATAAGGCGATCATCGGGGCTAAAGGCGATTGAACCCGGAATTGCCATCCCTGGGAGCGGATACGTTGCAACCGCTTCGATTGGTATGGACGAAGCAGCCATGGATGTTTGATGATCTGTTGTGTTGTCCTTCATCGTGACACAACACTCCTATAGGTACAGTTCCAAAGTCATTTGTGGCAAGCCTTGTGAGTGTAGCAGAAATGCGCAAGCGAATTGATGCACAAAAATACCCCAGCCCGATCATTAATTGATCGGGCTGGGGTGCTTGGTTCGTTACGGGTTGCTGCAAGGGAAGAACGATACGAATGTGTTGTACTAAACTTCGGAGTATGAGCTATGCAGTAGCTGGTAACGCATCGCTAGATGCCGATGTTGGTCGTAATTTTTCCAGAATATCTGTTGTCTCAGCGGCCTTTTTAAGTCCAGTCAGCCGCTTGCCGACCTCGTGCGTAAATACCCAGCGAACGATCGGGTCAAACAGCCAGCCCATCCAACGTGGAGCGGCCTCCACATTATAGCGAAACAGCACGCGGGTATGCCCTGGAGCAATTTCCTGAAAGCGCCACGAGCCGGCGAACTTGGATAGCAGCAGAGGTCCCTTGGTCATTTTGACAGCAGTGACGGCAGGTGGATTAAATGAAACGTATTCCGTTTCCATGCCCATGCCATTACGCGCGACGCACCAGGCTCGCGCGCCAACAGCTGCCTGCTTTGCGTCGCCGACCAGCCGCGCTTCTTTCAAAAATGGGTCCCACTCCAGGCGACGTGTATAATCTTGCGTGAGCCGAAACAGATCGTGACGGTCAGCGTAAATCTCGATAGACTGTTCAAACGCGGGCATTGCAGCATCCTTTCGTAACAGGCGCAAGTATGCCGCATTGCCCACGGAAACACATTAGACCTCGGTCTAACTCTGGCTGCTTGCCGCTACCGCCCTACGACCTAGCGCAGCGCTGCAATGCCGCTGTTTCGAATCGACTGCATTGCCTGGTACATACCCTGGCCAAGCAGCTTGCCGGCTGAAAAACCACCGATTGCAAATGGAGCGCCGCCCATCATCAGCGTTTCAAGCTTCTGCTCAACGCGTTTCGGCTGTGTCTCGGCCAGCTCTCGCCAGCGCGGTAGCATACTGCCTTCGATCCAGCGCCAGCGCGACTCGAATTCGCCTACATTGCCATCGTGGATGAAATCAACAATGCTTTCGTAGTGACCGAGGATTGGCGAGTCGATCCAGCCTGATACCTCACCCCACAAGGATAGATGCTGCTGATATACGACGTCCTGAAGCACTTCCTTTTGCTCAAAGTGCAGAAGCCGCGCGTTGCCTTGCCAGACAAGCTCTTGATTTTGCGTCTGCTTGCCCTCGTCGATCTGCTGCCAGCCGGCCCATGCTTCTTCGTGTAGCCGGCCAGCCTCGAAGATGCGGCGCAGCTCGTTAATGCCGCCGTGATCGTAGGCCATGTGCTGCCAGTATATATCTTTGAAAACTGCCAGGTTGCCAGTGCCGAGCGACTCAACGATGGTAGCTACTTCGCGACCGAACAATCCAATCAGCAAGCCCAATCGGCTTAGTTGAAGTAAATGCATCATATACATGCCACGGCCAACGGCGGCTGAGGTCAACGCTGCCATACCCGCCCACACAAACACCTGGGGTTGCCGCAGATACATTTCGGCGTAGGCCGCCGTAATATATTCGTTGCGGCGGATTACTTCCATCGGCGAGAGCTTTGCGCCTGGAACAAACTCGATCCGGCGATACGCTCGCGCTTCCCATTGTGCCCGTGCATCATTTTCTATAGCGACTGCCTGTTGTGGCAGAGTGTTGTTTGACGGTTTCATGTATGCATCGCTCCTCAAGCAGTTGGTGTGTTTCGATGAAGGTATTACACCATGAACAGCTTGGCCAAAGAAGGTACTAGCGATACAAAGATGTTGACAACGAGCGTTACAAAAAAGCTTACCCTGTTACAAAACAGGAACAAGCTCGGCTTAACAAGCGGCAGGTTATTGGCGGCTATGGAAACAATTGTAGTTCGTTGTCGTTATGGCAAGGTATAATGTTGTACTAAGCTGATACTGCCGTGACCGGCTATATCAGCTTGTAAACCTAGTTGTATTGGTTCGAGGCAGGGCTGCGCAAATACAACCAGCCCCTAGACGTCTAAACATAGCGTCTAGGGGCTGGTTTGCAAAAAGCCGTGAGTTGTTAGTATGCCGACCGCGCTGTACGACTGCGTAGGCTGCTAAATATCAGCCTAACGATGCGAACCGTGAACCGCTCAATGCCGATTTTACCAACCACACGGAATGCCAGGATTAGCAAAAGCTGCAACGCAATGAAGCGTCCATCAAATGAAACTTGCCCAATACCCGACAGTATAAAGTTAATATTGAGTAACGTCGCGCCAATGGCTGCTGGTACGACAAGCAGACCGGTTGCAAATGATAGCGCGACGGCAATTTCAAGAAAGGGCATGCTAAACGAAAGCAGCGTGGTCAATCCCGAGTCAACCAGCAGCCGCGCGACTGGTCGGTAGAATTCAAACGGAACGGCCAGCGTACCATTACCCACGAGCTTCAGCATGTCGCCAATTGGATCACCAGTCAAAAAGCCGACACCAATCTTTTGCGTGCCGAACTGAATCCACATATACGCCAGGTAGAGCCGTAGTGCCAGCCAAATAGGAGTTGCAAAGTGGTTGGTGAACGGCCAGCGGATAATGTCACTTGTGCGTGATGCCAAGAAACGTAGCGTGGTCGGGCGGTATCCACTATGTGTATTTGATGTGGTGAGCATGTGTGTATCACTCCGGGACAGTAAACGTATTGACACGATCAGGTCATTGGTTGATTAGCCGTTGTGTTGTTGAGTAATAAACCATAAGTCGGTATTCGACAAAAGCGCCAACTGCTACAGTAAGCGCTACATGAACCGCTACAACAATTGCTACGGACGATTAGGCATATATAGAATCGGTAGATAAAGAGGATTGTATGAGCGACTCCCCAGCTTTTGGCATTCAACTCAAACAACGTCGTGCTGCGCTTGATTTAACACAGGAAGCGCTGGCTGAGCGAGTTGGATGCGCCGCGCAGACGATCCGCAAAATTGAGTCGGGCGAACGTCGACCATCTCGTGACATGGCTGAACGGCTAGCCCAAGTGCTTGAGCTTGGTTCAGAGGAACGAGCCACGTTTATTAAGATGGCGCGGACAGCGTTAGAACCAGCCCAGACCCTTGAAGCGACGCCAACGGTACAGCGACCAGCAACACGTAACCTGCCAAAATATACGCGTACCTTTGTTGGCCGTACGGCAGAATTGACGCAGCTAGGCCAGCTAATGACCATGCCCAGCTGCCAGTTGATTACGTTAGTTGGCCCCGGTGGCATTGGCAAGACCCGGCTGGCAATTGAAGCTGCCGCCCACTGCGAGCAGTTTGCAGATGGAGTTGTTTTTGTATCACTCGCATCTGTTGAAATACCATCGCTGATCGTGCCGGCCATCGCGGACGCGCTTAGCTTTACGTTTTATGGGAGCGAGGAGCCAGGTACACAGCTGCTGTCGTACCTACGTGAAAAAGAGCTTTTGCTGATCCTCGACAACATGGAGCAACTACTTGACGGCGCCGAGCAGCTGATTGAGCTGTTGAGCGAGGCGCATGGCGTCAAATTGATTGTTACTTCCCGTGAACGATTGAATGTCCAGGGCGAGTGGGTCGTAGAGCTGGCAGGGCTGCCTGTATCGAGTGATGCTGCGGCAAGCGCCGATGCTACAGCACTATTTGTTGAGCGGGCACGTCGTGTCCAGCATGGCTTTGAGGTGACTGAGGCCGACCTGCGCACAGTGTATCGCATTTGCTGTCTTGTAGATGGTATGCCGCTGGCGATTGAGCTGGCCGCGAGCTGGGTGCGGATGCTGTCGCTGGTGGAGATCGAGCAGGAAATTGCAAACAGCTTCGATATTTTGAGTACCAGCACGCGTGATGTTCCGGGTCGGCATCAATCCCTGCGAGCCGTGTTTGAGCATTCGTGGCGATTGTTGTCGGATGAAGAGCGCCGTGTGTTGTGCCGCCTTACTGTATTTCGCGGCGGCTTTGACCGAGCGGCAGCTGTTGCGGTTGTGGGCGCCTCACTGCCGGTACTTGCCGCGCTTGTCGATAAATCGTTGTTGCGGCAAACAACGCCGACCACTGGTACAGGTTCATTGATTCGCCGCTATGATCTGCACGAGCTTGTACGCCAGTATGCTACAACCTATTTGGCAGCAGATACGGAAGCGTACGGCAACGCGCATGACCGGCATTGCAACTACTATATATCATGGCTGGAAAGCCGAATCTTTCTGCTGCAAGGCCGTGAACAGGTCATCACGATTGCTGAAATGAGCCAGGAAATCGACAATCTGCGCGCATCGTGGACTTGGGCAACCAGCCATCACAAGTTGAGCGAGATGGAACGTGCTCACGCAGTGCTGCATTGGTTTTATGAGTACCGCACATGGTACGTCGAAGGCGAGGCAACATTTCAACAAGCAGCAGCAGCACTTAAAGCGCTTTCGGTGCTGGCAGCGGGCCAAACGAAGAGCAGCCCAGCACTATACCAGCAGGAACACGAGGTCATGCTGGGACAGATGCTGGGAAGTCAAGGTTACTTCGCGCTGCGTTCGGGACAACTTGAGCGTGCTCGTGACATTTTGCGGCAAAGCCTGGAGCTGCTGCGTGCCAGTGCGGATCAAGCAGTACTTGCCGCTCCACTGACGTATCAAGGCATTGTTGCATACCAAATGGGCGCGTATGAAGAAGCACACCGGATATTGCAGGAAGGTCTTGCTATCAGCACCCAAGCGCATAATCATTGGGTGATAGCGCTCAACATGTGTTTCCTGGGAGCTACCGCTCACGCGCAAGGCAACTATGAGCAAGCACGGCAGCTATTTCGCGATGATCTAGCGGTATGGCGTTCAATCGACAACGTCCGAGGTATTTCGCTGTGCCTGAACTACTACAGCACAACGTTGTACAAGCTTCAAGAATACGCCGACGCCCAGGCACTGCTGCACGAAAGCCTTGAGCTTTGTTCTGCGTCCGGCGATAGATGGGGATTGGGAACGGCACTTAATCATCTCGGCTTAGTAGCACAAGCACAAGGCCAGTACCATGAGGCACACTATCTTTTCAGCGAGGGCTTGACGTTGTTCAGGGAGATGGGTAATCGCTGGGATATTGCCCGGACGCTGAACCATCTTGGCGAAGTCGCATGGGAGCTTAAGGATTGGGAAGATGCTCGTCGCTCGTATCTTGCGGCCCTGCGAACGGGACTGGAAGCTAAAGCAACTCCAGCTGTACTCACAGCATTGGGTGGCTTAGCGCTAGTTCATCGGCGAGAAGGCAGCCGGGAGCAGGCGTTAGAGCTGTGTTACCATATTTTGCAACATCCTGCCAGTGGCAAGGAAACCTATGAGCGTGCCGAGCGCCTGTACCTGCAACTCGTGGCCGAGGTGCCCGTGCACCAGCGTCCGATCGTAACGGATCAATTAGGCGCACGACCATTTGATCTGGTGGTTGGAAGTTTAGTGGCGATGCGCGCGACACACGTTGGGGCAGCAAATCGTAGCTTTGCTTGAAATTTGCTGTAAAAGCATATTCGGCTGCTGGCGCTGAATGCTATTGATTGTCCTCCGCCTTAAGGCTGATCTTGGACGATCACTTTCGTGGTATGATGCAAATAGAAGATTGACGCAAAAGGTGAAGTTGGTTATGTATTTTGATGTTGCCGTATTGATGATTGAGCGCCGCGAGTTCGAGCGCCCAAGGAGCAATGCGCCCAATATCAGATCGTGATGCAACGCAACCAAGGCGTAGATCGAGATGCTGTGGGCCACCAAAATGGCCCGCAGTTTTTTTTGTCCTAGCTGTACACGGAGGATCGTGTGGCACGCAGTAGTGAGTTTTCTGTCCAACATGCCTACCAGTACAACCATTCCAGCGCCTTGCGTTGGATCGTGTCGCATGTGTGGCGTTATCCGCACTTCGTTCTGACAAGCGTCGGCTGTTTTATTTTAGCTTGGCTGGTGTATGCCGGCGCGCAGGTGCTGATCGGTAGAGCCGCAGGCGAGGTACTTAACCCGGCAGGAGGTAACCAGCTGCTGTGGATCGCGCTGGCAATCATGGGGCTGCTGGCAATGGACGGCGTTTCAATGCTGATCGGTAGCTTCTCAGCCGAGAACATCGCTGCCAGATTCGAGGCCGATGCACGCGAAGAATTGTATGCGAGCCTGCTGGGCAAAAGTCAGTCGTTTCATGACCGGCAGCGGGTCGGCGACATTATGGCGCGTGCAACCGACGATACCAGTCAGCTTAGCAGCATGATTGTACCGGGAACGACATTGTTGTTTGAAACGGTGCTTGGCATCATTGTGCCATTGGGCTACGTCGCCGGTATCAAGCCGGAGCTGTTAGCGGCGCCGCTGCTGTTTGTGGTCTGTTACATCGTTGCTGTGCGGCAGTATATGCGCAAGCTCAATCCAGTGATTCAAAAGCAGCGCGGCCAATTCGGTACGATGAACGCAGGGCTGGAAGAAACCATCTCGGGCATTGAGGTCGTCAAGGCGAGTGCGCGTGAGCTGTTTGAGCGCGGCAAATTTCGTCGTAATGCGCGATTGTTTCGCGATCTATTTGCCCAGCAGGGCGCGATCGAGGCGCGTTATCTACCGCTGCTCATGTATGGTATTGCTTTTGGCCTGACGTTCTTGCACGCGATGGTGATGTACCGTGCTGGACGCATCACAATTGGTGAAATAATCGCCGTGATGGGCCTGGTCAATATTTTGCGCTTCCCGACGTTTATTTCGATCTTTGCGTTTTCGCTAGCACAATCTGGACTAGCTAGCGCTAATCGTATTTTGACAATTATTCGCACCGAGACTGATCTGGACGAGAATCGTATGGGCGTGAGCCAACCAATTGAGGGCGCGATCCAATTCGAGAATGTCCGTTTCGGCTATGGCGAAAAAACTGTATTGGATGGTATCTCGTTTTCAATCATCCCTGGACAAACGGTTGCGATTGTTGGTCAGACCGGCTCCGGCAAGAGCGCGTTGACGCAGCTAATTAATCGAACCTACGAGGCATCTGGCGGACAAGTGTTGATCGATGGGGTGGATGTGCGTCAATGGAGTTTGCAGGCGCTTCGGTCGCAGATTGCAAAGATTGAACAAGATGTGTTTTTGTTCTCACGTACTCTTGGTGAGAATATCGCATTTGGCGCTCCCGAAGCAACCCGATCAGAGATTGAGGCGGCGGCGCGGGCAGCGCAGGCTCACGACTT
>JASKZZ010000344.1 GCA_030147335.1 Herpetosiphonaceae bacterium
CGCGCCAGCAGCGAGATCAACGATGTTTTACCTGCTCCCGTTGCCCCAACGACGGCAACAGCCTGACCTGCCGGAATCTTGAACGACAGATTACGCAGCACCAGCTCGTCGGGATTGTACCCAAACACCACGTTGCGGAACTCAATATCACCTTTGACGTGTTCCGGCAATCGCTTTGGCTCGGGCCGATCCTTGACATCTTCCGGCGTATCCAGCACGGCAAACACTCGCTCCGCCGAAACCATCGCCGCTTGCAGCAAATTGTATTTCTCGGCCAGGTTGCGGATTGGTTGAAACGCGCGCTCGGTGTATTGCACAAACGCCACGACCATGCCCAGCGTCGCCCAGCCCTCCAGAACGCCACGACCACCCCAGAACAGCAGCAGCGCCGTCGCTAACGATGCAAGAAAGCTGATCGTCGGAAAGAACAGCGCAAAGCCCAGCAGCGAGCGAAGATTGGCCGCGCGATACGTCACGTTCAGATCGTCAAAGCGATCAAACGCTTTTTGCTCGCGGTTAAATAGCTGGAGCACCAGCATTCCGCTGATATGCTCATTGAGATAGGCATTGATTTTGGCGAGTCGCTTGCGCACTTCACGATATGTTTTCCGCATGAAGCGTTGAAACAGCGCCGTTGCAATGGCTACGACAGGCAGCACAATCATGCTGATTAGCGCCAGCCGCCAATCCAGCACAAACATTGTCACAATGATTGCCGCCAGCACCGCGAGATCAGTGAACAACGAGACCATCGCCTGTGTCAAAAACTCGTTGAGCGCATCAACGTCATTGGTCAAGCGCGTCATCAAGCTTCCAACCGGATTGCGGTCAAAGAAGCTCAGACTCATGCGCTGGATATGACCAAAGATTCGCATTCGTAGATCAACCATCACCTTCTGGCCAACAGTCTGCATCACAAATGCCTGGGCGTAGCGAAAGCCAAAGCTCGCCACCGACGCCAACACAAACAGCCAGAAGTAAACCCAGACACCGCCTGGACGACCTTCGGTCAGCGGGCCGTCAATCGCCTGCTGAATAAGAAACGGCGGTGTGATCGCCGCCACCGACTCGCCTACCAGCAGGAGCAGCGCAAGAAATACACGGCCCTGATATGGACGCACAAACGTCCATAATCGCTGCATCAGCCGCGAGTCATACACTTTGCCAAGTGACTCATTTTCATCAAACTGAACGGCCATATTTACTCCAACTAGCAACTACGAAGAAGCCATCAACCAGCCACAACACCTATGATTTGCTCGTCCTCGTTGCTAATTGCTTATTGCTCCGTTTCTTCCAGCTCCGCCTGCAACAGCTCGCGCTTATACATCGCCGCGTAACGACCATTGAGCTGCACCAGTTCCGTATGCGTACCCTGCTCGACAATCATCCCGTTATGCAGCACCACAATCTGGTCCGCGTCCTTTACCGTTGCAATCCGCTGCGCAATCAGAATGCTTGTCCGGTCTTGCATCACGCGCCGGAGATTACGCAGAATTTCCGCAGCCGTATGCGTGTCTACGCTTGACATTGCATCGTCCAGCACCATAATCGTCGAGTCACGCAGCACCGCTCGTGCAATCGCGGCACGTTGCTTCTGGCCACCTGACAGTGTCACACCGCGCTCGCCGATCATTGTTTTCAAGCCCTGCGGAAACTGCGGCACATCGTTGACGAGCTGCGACACCAGCAGCGCCTCGTCGATTTGATCTTCGCTGGCCTCGGTTCGGCCAAACGTGACATTTTCATACAACGGCACGGAAAAAAGAAATGTATCTTGCTGCACATAGCCGATACCATTCCGCAGCGTATCCAGAGGCCATTCCCGCACATCAAGACCATCGACCAGAATCTGGCCTTCGGTTGGATCGAGCACGCGGCCAATCATGTTGACCAATGTTGTTTTGCCTGCGCCGGTCGCGCCCACAATTGCGGTTGTTGAGCCGCGTGGAATATGCAGCGAAACATTTCGCAGCACCCATGTATCACCATAACGCAGCCCCACATTGCGAAACTCTATGTTGCCCATGACAGCAGTGCGTGGCTGTGTTTTTGGCTGCGTTTCGATCGTGGGTGGCTGATCCAGCACCTCGGAGATGCGCGCCATCGACGCGCTGCCCTGCTGCACCAGCGTTACCGTCCACCCCAGCGCGATCATTGGCCACGTTAGCAGCGCCAGATACGCGTTGAAGCGCACAAAATCACCCAGTGACAGTCGACCTGAAGCTACGGCCTGCCCGCCTACGATCAATACCAACGCCACGGTTAAGCTGAGCAGCAACGTCATGAGCGGCCACACGAGCGCGGATAGCAGCACGTAACGGAGATTTAGCTGCTGATATTCACGATTCGCCGCGCCAAACACTTCCAGCTCGGCTTCTTCTTGAGCATACGCCTTGATCGTCCGAATACCGCTAAAGTTTTCCTGCGCTCGGGTCGAAATCCGGCCAAACTGATCCTGCACCAGCCGAAACCGATCACGCAGTCGCTCGCCAATCACCACAAACGTAACGCTGATGAGCGGCAGCAGAATCAGCGTCAGCAAGCCAAGCTGCCAATCCATCTGCAGCATCAAGATTGCCACAAACAAAAAGGTTAGCCCCGAGCTAACAATCGACGTGACGCCCGGACCCAAGAGCTGACGGATCGCGCTCAAGTCATTTGTCATCCGCGCCATCAAGTCGCCCGTATGATTCGTTCCATAAAATCCCTGATCCAGCCGTAAAAACTGCCGAAACAGATCATTGCGCAGCTCATACTCGATTTGAAAAGCCGATCCGCTGACCAAGCGTCGCATGCCGAATTTAAACACGCTGTCGGCGACGGCGGCGCCCACAATCAGCAAGCTGTAACGGCCCAACAGGCCCACGCTAACGCCGCCTGCACGCAGATCCTCTACTGCCTGACCCAGCAGGTATGGTGGGACGGTGCTAAAAGCGGCGCTAAGAGCGGCAACAAACACTCCAAGACCAATCAGAAGCCGATGCCGACGCAGGTACGGCATCAACGCCAACAGATGTTGCATATCTTGTCGCCTTTCTCCTCACTATCATCCGCTCCACATGGCACGGCAACCCGTATTCCCAGGTTCAAGCATATCCCCATGTCATCATACCACGATTAAAAGCTTGAAATCCGAGAACCGTTCCAATGCAAAAAGACGGCTACCATACTGGTAGCCGCCCTGAGCAATATCGAGTCGTTTGGCTAGGGTTTGGTAACGTTGATGTCTGCAACCAAACCGCTAAGGCCCTGCCGGACGATGATGCTCACATTGCCGCCGTTATCAACATCAAACTCTTTTTTGATTGCCGGAGTCGAGTTGATCTTTAGCGTGTATTTGCCCGGCGGAAGCTGGACTGCTGCATCGCCAACCGTACCTGACACAACCTCTTGGTCATCTTCGTC
>JASKZZ010000353.1 GCA_030147335.1 Herpetosiphonaceae bacterium
GATCGGCTCGATCACTATGGCTTGTGGGATTGAACCTGCGTCATTATTACCACTGATCATGGTCATTATCTCGGCGACCACGGCTGGATTGGCAAGCCCGGCGCACCGCTCTATCACACTTTATGTCATATTCCGTTGTTAGTGTGGCACCCACACGCTGCACAACAAGGCACCGCAGTTCAAGCTTTAACCCAAACCGTAGATCTATATGCAACTGTGCTGGATCTGCTGGACGTGCCGCTACCGACAACGAGTAACATTCATAGTCGAAGTTTTGCACCCGTGCTGCTGGGCCAGCGTGACACCCATCGTGACCACGTTGTATATGGTTACAACAATCAGTCGATCGGGGTGACATCAGGCGACTGGACATTACTGCGCGACCATGACGGACACGGAGCGCAGCCATATGCATACACGCATCAAGTTGATCAAGTGCTGAACCGCAGCTTGTGGATGCGCAAGGAACGTCCAGCCATGTATCCACAGCTTGAAGCCGGGTACTTTCTGCCAGGCGTTGACATGCGCGTGTGGAAAACGCCGACATCCGTCGATCAACCGCGCGTTCCACGTACAGCTCGTCCAGATTTGCTCTTCAATAACGCTTCCAATTCAATGCAGGAGCATAATGTTGCGCCAGAACGTGCCGATGTCGTATCGCGACTCGCGCTGATATTACAAAAGCACAGCGAGGCAATCGGCGCGCCCGTCGAACAACGTCTCCGGCTCAAAATTGAAGAATAGGTAATTAATGCTTAACCGCCGATCCTATGTTCACGTATTCAGCTTTGTTTCTTGTAGCGTTGGATGGTCTGGCCCGAAAAATATACTAAGTCCAGGGTTTGGTCATCCACATCAGTCTCGAATGTTATCGAACGATTCGTTCCGTCCAAATGGAACCGGCCTTTACCTTCGGGTATGAGGCGCGTGCCAGCTGGCCAGTAGGTATTAATGAACAGAGTTTCGCCGACTAGGCTAACCTCAACCTGCGAAGCTACCCGTTCGCCTTCCGTGGTTTTGAAAGTGCCTGCATAGCGCTGCAGCTCCGCGCTCTCAACCTTGTATTCATGTGCGTGTTCCACTAATGCTAAACGATCCAGCATGGTTGTCACAAATTGGCTAATTGCCAACTTGCTTGAATCCAACACCAACATGTCGGGCCACTTGGCAAGCAGGGGGACAGCTAAGCGGTCCACTCGCGTAAAAAAGTCAATCACATCAGGAACAGTACGCAGTGGCTTTGGTTCCTGGCCGTACAACGGTAGCTCCCATCCATTGAGGTAGCGCGTGATGTTTTCCAGCCACTGCTCACCACGCTGCCGCACCCCTCGTATCAGCGCAGTTTCAACGTCGCTCAGCAGATAAACAACTAATGGTCGGAGCGAACTGAGCGCTTTATATAGATCTTCGCTGTATGCTTCGATTTGTGCACCGCTATAACGGCCGTACAAATAGTAAAAGCCGGGAAGGTACGAGTCAGTAATAAAAACGCTATTCTCAACCTGACACCATTGCACAAGATCAACACAGGCTTGAAGCAACAGTTCCGGAGTCAAGTCGCCAGCGGTTATGCCCGGAACAAACCGCTCGAACGCTTCGACCATATCCTGTTCGTGAAGCCAGCGAGCAGGAATACCCTGAGCCGTTATCTGTTGGAAACAAAGCCTGGACATTGTTGATTTTCCAGCTCCTGGACTAGAGCCGCAAAAAAGAATCAGTTTGTGCTGCATACAGTCCTCTGCAACATGTCCTCACAAGTCCCACACTCACAAGTGCACTCTAATGTGCTGAAGTCGATCCACGAATGTTCCTCATGGTCACAATCGGTTCAAAAACTACATTATAAAGATAAGGAGCGGCAGTAAACCGCTCCTATTATGTCGATCTGTACATGGCTCGTCGCTTTCACGTAATTACTCAATCACATGAAATGTAGCGACAACTGGAGGCGGCGCGCCAAGCTCTTGGCCGCGTGTACCCGGTGAGCAACCGCCGATACTCACCCGAAACTCGCCGTACTCATGGCACCAGTGCCCTTGATCATCGACATGGGTCATTGTTTCCGGGCTGAGCGTGAAAGAGATCGATTGTTCCTCGCCGGGCTGTAGTTGTACGCGTTTGAAGGCAACTAAGCGTTGCAAAGGTACAAACACGGACGCCTCAACCTCGCTGATATACACCTGTACGACCTCATCAGTCACCAAGTTACCTTGGTTGGTCACCCGGCAACTTACAGCTAGACTATCGCCACTGTTCACCATCTCTGTGTCGAGCCGCATGTCGTCATACACAACTCGGCTATAACTCAAGCCAAATCCAAATGGAAAAAGTGGTTCAGACGTCATATAGCGGTAGGTGCGCTCGGCCATAGAATAGTCGTCGTACGGCGGCAGTTGATCGAGCGAGTGCGGAAACGTTAGCGGCAGCCGGCCCGACGGCACGGAACGGCCAAAAAGGATGTCGGCCAATGCGTGGCCACCAGCTTGTCCAGGATACCAGACGTACACAATCGCCTGCACTAAATCCTGTATTTCGCCGAGGGCAATCGGACTACCTGCTGTCAACACCAGCACGATCCGGTTCGTCCGCTGAGCCAGCTGCTTCAGGTACTCGACCTGGACATCCGGCAATGTTATATCAGATCGGTCGCCATTTTCGGGGCTAAGAATCGCACTGCCTTCTTCGCCTTCCATCTGTGGTGACAATCCCATACAGGCAATGGTAATATCGGCAGTGCGCGCCTCACCGAATGACCAATCCTTTGAGTTAAGGTTGGGGTACACCAGATGGCATCCTGGTAAATAGTTAATCCGCACGCCTTCAGGAGCAGCATCAACAATACCCTCAATAAACGTCGTCATCGTATCATTGAGACCATAATAGTTTCCCAGCAGCACATCAATATTGGCCGCGCACGGCCCAACAACAAAGATGGAGCGTACCGTATCTTTTATCGGCAGTACGTCACCCTGATTTTTGAGCAGAACAATCGACTTGACTGCCGCTTCATGAGCCAGCTCACGATGCGCAGGACTCCCCACAACACTTTCGGGAATACTGCTGTACGGTACAGCTTCGGGCGGATCAAACATACCTAGTTTGAAACGAGTGCCGAGGGTTCGGGCTAAGGACCGATCGATGTCCGCTTCATTTACCAGACCCCGAGCGACTGCCTCACCCAGATAATTGTAGACTTGGTCACACGCGAGGTCACAGCCATGTTGTAGGGCTAACGCAGCGCTCTCAACCGCATTTGCTGTCACCTTGTGATTCGTATGCAGATCGGTCAGCGCCCCACAATCGGAGACGACGTGCCCTTCAAAGTGCCACGCCTCTCGGAGGATTTCGACCAGCAACATGTGACTAGCGCAGCACGGTTCGTCGAGGGTACGATTATACGCACCCATCACCGACTCGACATTGGCTTCGGTCACTAATTTCTTGAACGCAGGCAAATACGTGTCGTGCAGCTCCCGAAGCGAAACATGGGCATTAAAATGATGTCGGTCTTTTTCCGGGCCGCTATGTACAGCGAAGTGCTTAGCGCATGCCGCCGTCTTGAGATAGCGTGGATCACTGCCTTGCATGCCGTGTACAAATGCTGCCGCCATTTCGCCTGTGAGAAATGGATCTTCACCCCACGTTTCCTGACCACGCCCCCAGCGTGGATCGCGGAAGATGTTAACATTGGGGGACCAAAACGTTAGCCCTTGATTATAGTCGGTGCGCCCGTTGCGCTGCAGTGCTGCATGATATTTCGCGCGAGCCTCATCGCTAATGGCCGATGCAACCCGATTAATGAGATCAATACTCCATGTAGCGGCCAAACCGATCGCCTGTGGAAAAACCGTAGCTCGACCATTGCGTGCTACTCCATGCAGCGCCTCGCTCCAATACGTGTACGCTGGAATTCCAAGGCGCGC
>JASKZZ010000433.1 GCA_030147335.1 Herpetosiphonaceae bacterium
CTCGTGTCGATGAAAGTGTATAACTTGCCGAAATCCGACAAGGAACTCAAAATCCTGAACACTAAGTTCGTGGGTGGCGATGAAGTAAATCTGGCGGGCGTTGCGCCGAAGGAAAGTTGTACTGACGATGTTGTACTACGACCAACGCCAACACCTGACACGCGTCCTACCGCAGTGCCGGATACAACTACTCCAGAGCAACCAGGTGATCCTGCCCAGCCCGCGCAACCTGCTCCCGCGCAACCTGCTCCCGCGCAACCTGCTCCCGCGCAACCTGCCCAAAAGCGGCTGCCGAACTTGGTAGGTCTTGGTGAGAATCAGGCAAGGGAGCTACTGGCATCGCTGGGTGTCACCAATGTTCTGGTTGACTACCAGGGACCTGACCGGCTTGGCGAGCTGTACAACCAGTTCCCGGCGTATGCAGTTGTTAGTAGTTCGCCCGGAGCGGGCGCTCCAGTTGAACCTGGGATGACGGTGGTTTTGGGTATTCGAGCGCCGTAAGATTTGGTAATAGCACCACGGATTGAACGAGGGAGGCGCTTAGCTATCCCTCGTTTCATTTGCTGGAGGCAACATCCAACACCAGAACCGATGCGTACCATAAAAGCAGCCGAACGATAACAAAATGTTGTCGTGGCTTCGATACGAACGATTGTGCATACCTTGACACCGCTTAGACCAGGCAGTATAGTGCAACCGTTGGGCCGGTCGAGCCGCTATTTTTCGGTTCTCCGGCTTCTGATGTCTCCGAGAGGAGTGGGTTTAATAACATGGCACAAAAACTATTGATCGTTGAGTCGCCGGCAAAAGCGAAAACGATCCAGAAATATCTCGGACCCGGTTATCAGGTACAGGCGTCAATGGGCCACGTGCGTGACTTGCCGAAAAGCAAGCTAGGCGTGGACGTTGACCATGACTTCGCGCCTGAGTACGAGGTATCGAGCGACAAATCCAAAGTTGTCAGCGAACTACGCAACGCGGTCAAAAATGCAGATGCCGTTTACTTGGCGACTGACCCTGACCGCGAAGGCGAGGCGATTGCCTGGCATGTGTTGGAGGCGGCGCGCATTCCAAAAAACAAGCCGGTGTATCGTGTGACCTTTCAGGAAATTACGAAGCCGGCGGTGCAGCACGCCATTGCCCATCCTCGGCAGATCGATACGCGCCTGGTTGATGCCCAGCAGGCAAGACGCGTTCTTGACCGACTTGTCGGCTATCGCTTGTCGCCGCTACTCTGGGACAAAGTAAAGCGTGGTTTGTCGGCGGGACGAGTGCAGTCGGTTGCAGTGCGGCTGGTGGTTGAGCGCGAGCGTGAGATCGAAAATTTCAAACCGCAGGAATATTGGACAATTGAGGCTGACCTCGCTAAGCAGCAGGGCCAGACGCGCACATTTCGGGCGGTGCTGGTTGAGCGTGCCGGCAAAAAGCTCGGTAAGTTCGATGTTGGCGCGAAAGACGCCGCAGATAACATTGTTGCCGATCTTGAAGGTGCTGCGTATCGCGTCGATAAGATTACGCGCAAAGATAAAAAGCGCACTCCTGCTCCACCGTTTACCACCTCGACACTTCAGCAAGAGGCTAGTCGCAAGCTCGGCTATGGCGCGAAAAAAACAATGATGGTCGCGCAGCAGCTATACGAAGGCATCGACGTTGGCGCTGAAGGAACCGTTGGCCTAATTACGTACATGCGTACCGACTCGCTCAGTGTGTCAAAGCAAGCACAGGATGAAGCACGCGCCCTGATTAGTGAGAAATATGGCGTCGAGTACGTGCCCGAAAAGCCAAACGTGTACAAAACGCGAGCCAAGGGTGCTCAGGAAGCGCATGAGGCGATTCGTCCTACTGGCGTTGTACGTGAGCCGGCGCGACTGCGAACCGTGCTAAATCGTGATCAGTACCGCTTGTATGATCTGATCTGGAAGCGATTTGTAGCCTCGCAGATGTCTGCTGCCATTTTCGACAGCACAGCAGTCGATATTGCAGCGGGACGCCAGCTAAGCGCGCAAGGCAACGTGCCCTATCTGTTTCGTGCGAATGGCTCGGTCCTCAAGTTCCCCGGCTTTCTTGCGGTCTACAACGTCGACCTTGATGAAGGCGAGGAAGATGAGGACAAAGAAGCGCTGCTGCCACCGCTGAGTGAAGGTGAGCTGCTGCGACTGATGGACCTTTTGGCACTGCAACACTGGACCCAACCCTTACCACGCTTTACTGAAGCATCGCTGGTGAAGGAGCTGGAAAAGCTTGGCATTGGCCGTCCATCAACCTACGCCCCCACCATCTCGACGATTGAAGCGCGCGAATATGTGCAAAGCGCTGAGAAAAAGCTTGTGCCAACGTCCCTCGGTCGGGTTGTGACAGATCTGCTTGTTGAACACTTTCCCAACATCGTTGACTACAATTTCACCTCGCAGATGGAACAACAGCTCGACGATATTGCAGAAGGTGGCCGACAGTGGGTTCCCGTAATCCGTGGCTTTTATCAGCCGTTTGAAGATACAATCGCCAAAGCAAAGCGTGACATGCGTGGAGTCAAGGGCGAAACCGTCGAAACAGACATTCCTTGTCCGAATTGTAGCGCTCCGCTGGGTATTAAGTGGGGCAAGAATGGCGAGTTCCTAGCTTGCACACGTCACCCCGAGTGTTCATTCACCGGCGACCTTCAGCGCGACGGCGAAAATCGGGTGCAGCTAGCGGCACAACCACAGTTGGCTGAAGGAACGCAGATTTGTGATAAGTGCGGACGCGAAATGGCAGTCAAGCAGGGACGGTTCGGCCCGTTCCTGGCGTGTAGTGGCTATCCTGATTGCAAAAATATCCGTAACTTGCAAAAGGCAAAAGACGGTTCGCTGCAAGTCGCGGAGCAGATGACCGAGCATGCTTGTCCGAAGTGTCAAAAGCCGATGATTCGCAAGTCCGGGCGCTGGGGACCATATCTAGCTTGTAGCGACTATCCTGATTGTAAAACGATCCAAAAGCTGGATCGCAGTGGCCAGCCAAAGCCGCCGGCGCAGATTACTGAAAAATTGTGTCCCGAAAGTGGGCATCATCTTGCGTTGAAGCAAGGACGGTGGGGACCCTTCCTCAGCTGCACCGGCTATCCAAAGTGTCGTTACATGGAAAAGATAACGGCAGAGGGCGCACTTCCGCGCATATTGACGGATGAAGAGGTCGAAGCATTGCCTAAGCCCGAGCCGGTTAAGCCGCGTGGAGCGAAGGACAGCGCCACCAAGACCACCAAACGCGCAGCTGCAACAACAAATGGCACAACGACAAGCAAGCGCGCAGCTGCAAAGAGCAAGACAAACGGTGCCGCGACCAAAACAGCAAAGCGAACAACGCGAGCGAAGCAGCCTGCTTGATTGACAGCGGTAGTGCGGTCTGCTACGATTGCACCATTGAAACAACGGTAAATAGCATGAGTGCGCAGCAGCTGATCAACACGTATCCTTATTATCCGGCCTACCGGATGTAAGGGCGTGTTCCACGATCAGTCATAGCAACCGCATTGATCGAACGAGCGTGGGACGTAGCCCGCGCTCGTTTTGTTATGTCTTATATCATGGGAGGCAACATGGACATCGACCAGATATTTTCGCGTGGCGTTGCTGAAGTCATCGTGGAGGCCGAGCTGCGTGAGAAGCTGCGCAGTGGACGACCGCTGCGCCTCAAAATGGGCTTCGATCCATCGAGTCCCAACTTGCATATTGGCCATGCGGTTGGGCTGCGCAAGCTGCGTCAATTTCAGGAGCTTGGTCATACGGTGGTACTGATTGTTGGCGATTGGACAGCGCAGGTGGGCGATCCAAGTGGACGTGATCAATCACGCCAGATGCTGACGCCGGAGCAGGTAAAAGCCAACGCTGATACCTACATGCAGCAATTTTTCCATATTGTTGATCGTGACCGAACCGAGGTACGCTGGCAAAGCGAATGGTTCAACTCATTTTCCCTCGCAAACGTTTTTGATCTGACCTCACGCTTCACCATGCAGCAGATGATCGCGCATGACACATTTCGTAAGCGCTTCGAAAGTGAAAGCCCATTAACACTGATGGAATTGATGTACCCGCTGCTGCAAGCCTACGATTCTGTCGCTATTAATGCAGACGTCGAGTTCGGCGGCACCGACCAGAAATTCAATATTTTGGCCGGTCGTGAATTGATGCGCGCCAAAGGACTTGAGCCGCAGCAGGTGTTTCTCACGCCGCTGCTCATCGGCGTTGATGCCCGTAAAATGTCTAAGTCGTTTAACAATACGATTGATTTGACCATGTTGCCGCAAGAGATGTACGGACGAATTATGTCAATGAGTGACGATATTATCATGCCGTACTTTGAGAATGTAACCGACGTGCCAACGACCGACTTGAACGAGATGAAGCAAGCCCTGACTAGTGGTGAAAATCCACGCAACCTGAAGATGCGCCTAGCGCGTGAGATCATCACGCAATTTCACGATGCACAAGCAGCCCGTGATGGCGAAGAATATTTTATCCGTACGATCCAGAAGCGCGAAGTTCCCGAGGAAATGCCAGAGTATCGAATCACTGCATCAACAGGGATTATTGATTTACTCGCCGAAGCGAAGCTCGTGCCCAGTCGAAGTGAGGCGCGGAGGCTGATCGAGAACGGAGGCGTGAAGGTTAATGGCGTGAAAGTAGAAAGCCACGACGCGCGCATTGAGCCAGGAGATCAGTACGTCGTACAGGTCGGCAAGCGCAAGTTTGTACGTGTGGTTTCGGAATAAACAAAACAGGCGATTAGAATCAAACTATTCTAATCGCCTATAACAACATTATGCTTGTGTTTGAGCGGTATCGTTCGGGATCGGCGCAACCGTTGTCAACTCAGGGTCCAGTGCCAAAGCACGTGTATCAGCCGGAGTAATATCAACCGGTTCCGGCGGCTTCTGCCCTTCACGCTCAACCACAACTTGCACACGCGCAACCAGACCTGCCAGCGCGCCCAGCGCGGCAAGCAGTGGAGCCATATAGAGTGTCGCAACGCCTGCGATTGCGGCAATTGTGACCGGAACCTCCAGCACCGTATTACCCTCGTGCTTAATAATAAGGCGACGTACGTTGCCCTGGCGAATAAGATCTTGTACCTGCTCAACAACTTGGTTGGCCGTCAGCTCGATCTCTTCGGTCCATGTGCGAGTGCTTGTTGTGGGATCGGTATGATTGTCAGTCATCGTGTTTTCCTTTGAATAGTCAAACTGTGACTCATTGCCCATATGACGACGATTGATCGCCAAGTGTTTCACCGTTCGAGAATCAAGAAGCGAGAACTAAGAACTCCGGCATGGCGAATGACCGACTCGTTGATTTATATCACAAAATAAATCCTCGTTTGCGCGCAACATCTTCTTTGTGTTTTCTGCGCAGCACGTCCTGCTCAACAGGCCGCATGGTACGAGAATAGGTGCTAAGAATGCGATCAACCTCGGCGTCGATCTCCTCCTCGGCCTTAAGATCATCCATAATCACCTGATACACGGCTTTGACCCTCGCAGCCCGCGCCGCTGTTGAACGCTCGGTATATTCCACCAGTTCTTGCTCGGCCAGCTCGTCAACGACCCGCTCGGCCAGGCGGCGCACTTTGTTTTCGGATAATCGCATAACTTCCCCCATATCACCTATGCTACCGCTCCATCAAGGATACCATACGGTAGACTTCATTCATGCAAACCTGGAACGCCAAAATAAAGTAGACCGGCAAGACAATCTTGCCGGTCTTTCATACGCCCATACTCTGCTCGTGCTATTCGAGGTAGCCGCGCAAGCCCGAGCCGGTTTGTGAAACACGCAATCGACGAAGGGCTTCACCTTCGATCTGGCGTGCTCGCTCACGAGTGATACCCAACGAACGGCCTACTTCTTCCAGTGTGCGTCGCTGCCCATCATTAAG
>JASKZZ010000117.1 GCA_030147335.1 Herpetosiphonaceae bacterium
GGGCACGATTGTGGCGGTGCGAGTACAGCAGGGCGCGCATGTCGAGGCCGGCAGCATATTGTTTGTTGTTGAAGCGATGAAAATGGAAAACGAGATCACTGCACCACGAGCAGGTATCGTCAAAGAAGTGCGCGTGGTGGAACGATCAGCGGTACAGGCCGGCGAAGCATTAGCTACGCTTGTGTAATTCTGAGCAAGACCCCCTCTTGCCCTTTACCGTCGGCTATGATAGGGTAGCAGCGAGACATACAAGTTTGTTGCTGCTACCCTTCGTAATTGCGCCCTAATTATTAGACTTAAGTAGCGTCGGTTTGTTTAGCCAAGTGTTACAGTAGCTGGGCAGTATCTTCGTTTGTGCAACTTCATCGTAAAACAGTCGTACTATCTACAACATCCCACGTTCAGGAGGCCACCATGAACACGTCCACCAGCTCGATTCCGGAAATGATCAACAGCAGCATCGCCGTATTGACCAAGCCAAGCATCAGCACATTTGAACAGTATGAGCGGCGTGGAACAATGCGCGATGCAATAATTTATGTTGCTCTTGCAGCAGCTATTGCTGGTTTGGTTGCTTTCGTTTTCAATATCTTCAATCCTGTTGGCGCGCTTATTGATCTGATTGGCACGGTACTAACCTCAGTCATAGGCTTTTTTGCCTTTGCGTACATTCTGTTTTTTGTTGGAAAACAGCAAGGCGGCACTGGTACTCAGGACGAAGTTTTTTATTCTTGCGCACTCTACACTGCTCCACTTCTAGCGATTGTTAGTGGGGTAAGCGCCATCCCGGTATTGGGCTTCTGCCTCCTTCCAGTAACATTCTTGCTAGGCCTTTATCAACTATTCCTGGGCTTTCTTGCAACCCGTTCCAGCATGAATCTTGACCAGACCAAAGCAATCATAACGGTGATCGCTGCTATTGTGGGCCAGGTTATCGTAGGTATCATTATCACAATCGTTTTAGGTAGTATATCCGGGTCAGTAGCGCGTGGTGGCTAATCGTTTGCTTAGAATGTCATTCTCATACTTAACGCCCAATGTCGGAGAAGACGAATAAAGGAGAACTAGATGTCACCAGTCGTTCGTACCGGGCTTGTATTCGGCCTTGCAACTGTTGGTGTCCTGATTGGCACATCGTTGCTAGGTCTGGTAAATGGATTATTTGGATGCTTGTCGTTCATCTCTGTGATTGCGCTTGGGCTAGGCGCGGGATACACAGCAGCAAAAGTTAGTAACGCAAGTCGTGATCAACGCGTCGGGCGTGGAGCAACTGCCGGGGCAATCGCAGGTGGTATTGTGCTTGTACTCGGCACAATTTTGCTGGTTGGGCTAAGTAGCCTACCATTTTATCAGCAGGCGACCCAGGCACAGATGAATCAGGTCCTCAACGACGCAATCCAGCAAAATCCAGAATTACGCGACGCTCAGGGCGACCTTTCACAAATATTCGCCTCGCCGATGATGACAGGATTTAGCGTTATCGGTAACCTATGCAGCGGCTTAATCAACCTCGTGCTGTTGGTTATTACCGGGTTACTCGGCAGTTTGTTCTGGAAAGGCGCGCCTATGGCAGCCGGATATGTTCCAGCCGGTGCAGCTCAATACAACGTTCCACCATCGGGTTCGTATGTGCCAACCCAAACCTATGGTAGCCAGGGCTATGGCAACCAGCCGACCAATCCATCGTATGATGCACAAGCCGGTCAGGGCAATTCGGAAGGTGGCGCGCGCGTCTACGACCCCAATGATCCCAATCGCCCACAATAAGATTTATTGCTCCACAATCGGCAGTGGCAGCGCACGCAGCCGCATAATCTAGGTTATAATACAAGCGGCCTTGTGAACATTTCACAAGCCGCTCGTTTTTTTATTTAATGGAAGCAGCGCTGCATATGCCAGATGTGCCTGTCCGTGATTGGAACGCGCTCCGCTCGGAGTTTCCCGTCTTCGAGCATACGACGTATCTCAACACATGTTCGCTTGGCCCGTTGAGCCGACGAACGCGTGACTCAGTCAATCAGTTTCTCGATCTGTGGCAAGCGTATGGCGCGTCGGCCTGGTACAAAACATGGCTCGGCGAGATCAGTGCACTTCGCAGCAGCTTTGAACGCCTCATTAATGCGCAGCCTGGCACATGTACAATCCAGCACTCTGTTTCCGCGGCGCTGGCCGTAATCGCCAGCTGTTACGACTACAAGCAGCGCAACAAGATTATTACCACGACGCTTGATTTTCCCACCATCCCTTACCAATGGTTGGTCAAGCCCGAGGTTGAGGTCGTGCTGCTGCCTACCGATGATCATATCGGTGTGCCGCTTGAGCGATACGCGGCAGCAATCGACGAGCGAACAGCGCTGGTTGCAACGTCGCATGTATTCTTCACCAGTGGCTATATTCAGCCGGTGGAAGAAATTACGCGTTTGGCACATGCGGCAGGCGCGCATGTGCTGATCGACGGGTACCAAGCAGCAGGTCAGGTTCCAGTCGATGTTCAAGCGCTTGACGTTGATTGGTATCTAACCGGTGGCCTCAAATGGCTGCTTGGAGGGCCTGGCATTGTTGAGCTGTACGCTCGGCCCGAGCTTGTCAACACGCTCCAACCGACAACAAC
>JASKZZ010000560.1 GCA_030147335.1 Herpetosiphonaceae bacterium
CCTACGACGAGAAAGGTCCGCCGCCCAAGACGTTCCACCAGTATCCCACTTGAAAAAGCGGCAACTAGATAACCACAAGTACTGGCAAAAAACATATAGCTGACGGTGCTTTTGTTGAGGCCGTACTGCTCCTGCAAGCTCGGCAATAGCACACCGTTAGCGCCATCCTGGGTTCCAATAAACAAAAAGGCTGCAAAAGCGATTGCTAGCTGCAGCTTTATGACCCGCGGCAATATGCCGTTCCAATTTTTCGCGATACCCTGTTCCACCCATTCACCCCTTCCTCATGCAGCATTGGGCTACTGCGGCGGAACGATAGCACACTGCCCTGTGCCAATCAAGCAAAGCAGGCAGTGCTACACTATATTGAGTAAACATGTGGCATGTTCATAACCATTTGTAACGCGGGAGGAAGCGGTGTCAATATCTGATCTTCGGCGTGACTATACACTGCGTGGATTGAGCGAGGATGACGCCGATCCCGATCCATTGGTTCAGTTTCGCATCTGGTTCGATCAAGCCGTTGCCGCGCGGGTCGCGGAGCCGAATGCAATGACGTTAGCAACACTTGGTTCGGATGGCCAGCCTGCGGCTCGTGTGGTGCTGCTCAAAGGCTTTGACGAACGCGGCTTTGTGTTTTACACCAACTACGAAAGCCGTAAAGCTACCGATCTGCTCGCTCATCCACGCGCTGCGCTGGTCTTTTTCTGGCCGGATCTGGAGCGGCAGATTCGCGTCGAGGGCAGTGTTGAGCAGGTGAGTAGCGACGAATCCGACACCTATTTCAACAGCCGGCCCCTAGGTAGTCGCCTTGGCGCGTGGACCTCGCCACAAAGCCGCGTTATCGCAAGCCGCGACCTGCTCGATCAGCGCTACCACCAGTTTCAGGAGCAATTCGCGGACGGCAATGTGCAGCGTCCATCGCACTGGGGTGGTTTTCGCGTTATACCGGCGATGCTTGAGTTTTGGCAAGGAAGGCCCAGTCGGCTCCATGATCGATTGTGTTATCGGCGTAAGGAACAGAGTTGGACTCGTGAGCGCCTTGCGCCATAACATACGACACGTACAGGCGGTTCTGTCGCCCTTTTTGAGTTATGCTACAAGCAGTGTTTGTTGCTTAGGAGGAATACATGCCGCCAATCCGAATTGGAGTGCAGCTGCATCCGCAGCATACCACGTATCAAGCCTTCGCCGACTCTGTCAGAGCGATTGAAGAAACCGGCGTTGATACAATCTGGAACTGGGATCACTTCTTTCCGCTCTATGGGGAGTCGGACGGCAACCACTTTGAAGGATGGACAATGCTTACAGCAATGGCAATGCTAACAACCCGAGCCGAAATCGGTTGTTTAGTAACCTGTAACAGTTACCGAAATCCCAACCTGTTGGCTGACATGGCTCGTACCGTGGACCATATTAGTGGTGGACGATTAATCTTTGGCATTGGGGCCGGCTGGTTTGAGCGCGATTATAACGAGTACGGGTACGAATTTGGCACCGCTCCCGGCCGACTTCAAGACCTTAAGCAAAGTCTGCCGATCATCAAGGAGCGCTGGAGCAAGCTCGTGCCTGCACCTGTGCGCAATCCAATCCCGATCTTAATCGGCGGCGGCGGAGAGAAAGTAACTTTACGCTTAACTGCGCAGTATGCCGATCTATGGAACGGCTTCGGACCACCCGAGTCGTTCAAGCATAAAAACGAGGTGCTCGATAACTGGTGCCGTGAGATCGGACGCGACCCGGCTGAAATTGAGCGGAGCGTCACAACGAATCCCGGCGAAGAGGCTCAATGGGATGCGTTTGTTGACGCAGGCGCAACGCATCTAATCCTTGGCCTGGGAGCGCCTTTCGATCTGGATCCAGTCAAACGGCTTGTTGCGTGGCGCGATAACCGCAGCTAAAATGTTGATGTAGACCCCTAACTCTGCTAAACATTCCAGTGTATCTCAAAAAACTCATACGTCACGTTAAGCAAAACAGCTGAGAGGATAAGATTTCCTCTCAGCTGTTTGACGTTCAAAGCGTGATATAGCAGGAAGCTCAATGAATTATTTCTTGACCACCTGTTTAGCGGCGTCGGCATCCTTCTTCTGTTGGTGTACAGCTTCAGTTTTTGATTGTTTCTGCGTAGCCTTCTTCTGTGTTGCCTTAGGGGATTTGTCACCCATGAGAATACCTCCAGCCTTCACCCCATTTGAGGATGAAGAATCACAGTATAGGTTGCGTAGGAGTAGGCGTCAAGCATGAGATTTTGGCAGGGCTTGTATTTGTGCAGTCTATGTGATATACTATTTTCGTGGTCGTCGCAGATGTCTGCGGTGGCCGCAGTGTTTTAACAGTGTACTTGTGGCTATGGTAACTCTATAGATACGGCAAGGGCACGAATGTGGTGTACAAGTGTACACCGGCGTTCCTATGGAGGAGCGCGTGGAGGACTGATGCAAGCTCGTTTATTTATTGGCAACCTGTCGTGGAACACGACCGACGCTGATCTTACGGAAGTTGTTGCGGCGCAAGCCGAAGTGTTGGATGCGAAAGTTATTTCAGATCGAGACACTGGCCGCTCACGTGGCTTTGGTTTTGTGACGATTGAGACTGATCGTGTTCAAGACGTCATTCGTGCATTGGATGGTCAAGACATTGATGGTCGGGCCATTCGCGTCAACGAGGCCGAAGAGAAGCCACAGCGTGACCGTGGTGGTTACGGTGGTGGTGGCGGTGGCGGACGTAATCGCTACTAAGCTCGTACAACATACGATAGTCGCACGCCGAGGACCATTCCTCGGCGTGTTGTGTTCTCTAGGCCTGTTAGCGTGTCCACACAAGTTAATAATTGATCGAGGAGGTCTGCTATGGCTCACTTAAGCTATCCATCCATGACGGAAGTTCAACTGCGACTGGATGCGAAAGAAGGCGCTATTCTAGCCGTTGTGCGTGGATGTCCTTGGTGGACGAAAGCAGACGTCGAGGGGCAGCTGCCGGGAAGTACAACTGTGAGTAGTGTAAGCCTAACAGCTACGCGCGCAGTTGAATCAACGCTGCGTCGCATCCTCCAGATGAGCTTTGGCCTTGTGTTTCCTGTCGAGGGTGGTGTTGGGCAGCAGCCAGTGCGAGAAGCGCCATCGGCACTGCGTGCAAAACGACATGCCCTGAAGTAGTGAGGTCGCTATGTGTCAAGGAGCAAAACTATGGAAATCAAAGGCATTCGAGCAGGTCAGCGGGTACGCGTAACATCATTACAAGCAGCGCGTGGTTGGCAAGATCGGCAGTTGATTACAATCCCGGCTGGACGACAAGCCGAGGGCGTTGTGGCAGAGCTGACCGGAGATGGATTTTTTGAACTACAGCAGGACAGTGGTGATGTGCAAAGTTTTAATGCACACGACACCTCGATATTAGTTGCGCCTCTCGTGAACTAGACCAAACCGATCTATTCCCCGCAAAGCCAATCTCAAGCACAGGCCAGCGTAACAAGATCGAAAGAAAAAGACGCATCGGAAATGACTTGCCCACGTTTCCGACGTTATTTCGAGATCATCGGGGAACGTGTAGATTATCCTCTGACCCCATAACAATCCCATGCTCTGCTGCGATTTCGATCGTTGCCGTGAATAAATGACAGCGTTAGCCATCCTAACGTACCCCACATTCAATATCTACTCGGCGCGCTCCCGCCCATCGCCTCCATGATACAAGTGTGTCGAAGTCGAACTGTATCAATACCGAACGACCCAGGAATTAAGTTCGATCAACACAGCGTTGCCTGATCACAGCTTTCAGCACGCCCGTTGTGCAGAATAGTTGCTGTGGATGTTGGCATTCAACCTCAAGCGTTGCTCCATCATCACTTTCAAAACCCTCAAGGAGTTCGTTGCTTGCGTGCTCAATCAGCGAGTTGAGTCATGGCTGCTGCATCTACTTCTGCCCAACTATGGATTTCCAGTAAATTCTCACTAATGAACCGATGGTCATCAAAAAAGAAACAGATCCAAACTGTATCTCATATATGCTCGTTATAACGATGTGTATGCTACTTGAGGCACAACAGCAAGACACTTAGGTGCTGCAGTGCATTAGAAATTTTGGTACGGCTGATACAATTATTACGCTTTGGAAGCCACAGTCATATCAAGGGAACAGCTATGGCATTGATGCTTGACCATCTTGTGATCCTGGTTGACGATCTAGCACAAGCAGTCGTGGACTACCAAAACCAAGGGTTTATGGTAACACCCGGTGGTACACACGCCGATGGCTTGA
>JASKZZ010000528.1 GCA_030147335.1 Herpetosiphonaceae bacterium
GTATTGCCACACGCGGCCAAAAACACGAGCACAAACAGCAAGAAGCAGCGCTGAACAACATGTTTCATTAGCACTAACCCTTCAAACCAGCCATTGCCACGCTTTGCACAATATAGCGCTGCAAGAACATGTAAAGGGTCAATACCGGCACAGCTGTAACCGCAGCGCCAGCCATCAGCTTACCGTAATCAAACGTGTACTGCCCTTGAATCGTTGCAAGACCTACCGGCAGCGTTTGTAAGTTACGGTCGTTCAACACAAGCAGGGGCCACAGGAAATCGTTCCACGAAGCCATGAACGTAATAACGCCCAACGTAGCTAAGGCACCTTTCGCCAGTGGCAGCACAACACGGAAGAAGGTCGTCCATGTACTAGCGCCGTCAATGCGTGCCGCTTCCTCCAGTTCCTTGGGAATACCCTGGAAGAACTGACGCATGAAGAACACGCCGAAAACACCGGCCAGGCCAGGCGCCATAACACCCTGATACGTATTGAGCCAACCAATCCGATTAACTGTGAGGTAGTTGGGGATCAAAAACATCAGGCCGGGCATAACCAAGGTTGCCAGCAGCAGCCCAAACAGCACATTACGACCCGGAAACTCCATTCGTGCATAGGCGTAGCCCGCCAACGAATCGATAATCAGGACCAGGCTGGTAAACACGCTTGCAATGCCCAGGCTATTAAAGAACCACCGTGGCGCGGGCAGTGTCGGATCAGCAAAAATCGAGCGAAAGTTTTCAAAGGTTGGGTTGTTGGGAATCCAGTTCGCCTGCACCCACTCCTCGAACGGCTTAATTGCTGTCACAAACATCCACAAGATGGGCAGCAGAAAGAACAGCGTAAACAGGGTAAGCACCGTGTACAAAATTATTCTGGATACGAGCTGTGAACCGGCCTGTTGACCTGTCACATGCTCGCCTGGCGCGGCTGCTGTAGCCATAATGCTCAACTCCTTTTGACGTGACGTTCACCGCGAGCGAAGCCGTTACCGTTCTTCTGAGCCACCGAAAACTTTGAAGTTCAATGTTGTAAGAACCAGCAGGATGGCGGCAAAGAACACTGACATTGCCGCGGCGGTACCCATACGGTTTTGCAAGATGCCCTCGTTGTAGATACGCATCATGACCGGTTCTGTCGGCAAATATTGAAGGCCCGTCATAATCCAGGGCTGCCCGAACAGGTTGGACGACGCAATCAGCGTTGTGGTGATCACAAAGATAAGCACAGGGCGCAGCATTGGAACAGTGATCGCGAAGAACTTTTGCGTTGTATTAGCACCGTCGATTGACGCGGCCTCATACAACGACTCAGGAATATCTTGCAGCGCCGCCAAAAAGATGATCGTGTTAAAGCCGATTGTCCACCACACGGTACAAATCGTGAGCGCAATCCACGACCACGGAATCGAACTGAGCCAGGCTGGCTGAATTAGCCCCACCACCCCAAGGTAGTAATTTACCAATCCGCCTTGATCAAAAATCCAACGCCACAGCACTGCTGCAACCGTCACCGAAAGCGCATAGGGCGCGAAAAAGACGCCACGGAAGAAATTACGGCCACGGAAGTTACCGTTCAGCAGCACCGCCAGCAACAAGGCAAATATTACCAGTGGCGGTACGCTATACAGAACGAACCAGGCTGTATTGCCCATCGAGCGCCAAAAGTCACTGAATACAATGCTATTGCGATTGATAATGAGGTCGGCATAATTTTGCAGTCCGACGAACGGTCGGTTGTCGGGCCGCAAAAAGTCGAATCTAAACAGGCTGATATAGATGCCATAGAAAAACGGCCACGCCAGGAACGCAGTAAAGAAAATTAAGTGAGGCAAGATAAATAAATAAGGCATCCAGCTAAATCGTGGACCTGATTTCGCGCGAGGAACTGTTGCCGTCCGCACCTGATCTACTGTCGCCATGATTAGTTCCTTTCTATCTCGAAAGGGCATAGCCCGAGACGTGTGTGGGAGCCCGACTATTCGGCCTCCCACACATGCGTCAAGCGGATTTACTGGTACTGCTGGGCATTTTGTTGAATGAGCTGGTTCGACCGTTGAGCCGCCTGATCCAACGCCGCCTTGATATCGGTCTGTTGGCCAAGCAAGATCGGGTTAACCGCGCGTCCCGCGCCTTCCGCACCGACTGCGCCGGCAAGACCTGGAACCGATGGCAGGAACTGCATTGCCTCGGCTTCCTTCGCTATTGCCGCAACCGGCGGAGCAAGCGTTGCCAACTCAGGATCGTTACGGGCTGAGTTACGGGCTGGAACGAGACCAGCCTTGGCCCACTCGGTTGAATTCGCCGACAGCCAACCAATCCAGCACGCTACGGCGGCCTGCTTCGCAGGATCTTCCGCAGTTAATGCCAACTGGTGCGAGCCACCAACGGCAACGTACTCATCACCGATCTGGGGAACCATCGCAAAACCGGTGAAGGGCAGCTTCTGCAGGTTGCTGATGTGCCACGGGCCATGGATAACCATTGCGGCACGGCCCTGCTGGAACTGCGTTACTTCGGGGTCGCCCTGACCCTGGATCGTCGGCGAGTATTTCTGCTTCAGATCGCGAAGATAGGTCAGCGCCTGGACGCCTTCTTCGCTGTTGAATGCAGCCTCGGTGCCGTCCTCGTTGGTTAGGCTACCGCCGAACTGGCGGATCAGCATATCGAAGAACGTTTCACCGCTGTACAGCGTACCAATCGAGATACCTGCTACGCCGTCGGCGGTCAGCTTCTCCGCAGCGCTTTCAAACTCTTCTTTGGTCATTGGACGGTCGGTCGGCATGGTAATACCGGCCTTCTGGAACAAGTCTTTGTTGTAGTACAACACTTGCGGATTCACGTCCAGCGGAACTGAATAGCGCTCTCCGTTGAACTCGCCACCGTTCCATACATCTTCCGGGAAATCCGACGCCTGCGCGCCGACAATGCTCAACGCTTCTGCCGGCATTGGTTTTAGGATGTTGCGCGTGGCCATTTCCGCAACGTCGGTGATACGAATTACCGTCATATCCGGCAGCGTCTTACCGGCAGCGGCTGTGTTGAGCTTCTGGAGGTATTCTGGCTGCGGAACATGTGAAACTTTGATGCCCTGTGGGTTGTCGCTGCTGTACTGATTGGCAAGCGCAGTCATCTCGTCGCCGTCAGGACCCGTCAGCGGACTCCACATGGTAATCTGTTGACCCTGAGCCGCGTCTGGACATGCAGCTGCCTGTGTACCTGCATCGCCCGCCGCGCCAGCACTCGCACCGGCGCTTGCACCGGCACTCGCGCCAGCACTTGCACTAGTCATAGCTGATGCCGATGTTTCCGTACCGGCGCCTGCGCTTGTCGCAGCCGATGCCGACTCTGTACCGGCGCCTGCGCTGGTTGCTGCCGATGCCGACTCCGTACCGGTGCCTGCGCTGGTCGCAGCGCTTGTCGCAGCCGATGCCGATGTCGTGCCTTCGCCACCTGGAGCCGTGCTTGCTCCACCAGTACCGGTGGTATTACCACCACACGCCGCCAGTACCACGCCTAGTACGCTCATCATCATGATAAGCGCCATCATTCTGTGTAGCCGATTGAACATGAACGATCCTCCTTGATCCATTGACATCCGTACAAGCAATGTGTGTACTAATTTTGGGGCGTCCTACCTCCTCATTTCGCGTATTGTATATCCACCGTCAGCTTTCGCCAACGTGACCAAAAAATCAACGTTATCCGCTCCGAGTTAGGCGGTATTCCATGCGTAACAACAAATCTTGAGGATAATTGCCGAATGTACGACCAAACAGGTTAATCCCCCCAACATGCAGCGCATCGCCTTTTACACCAACTCTCACCGAGATTGTGGGCTGCTCTGCGATACCAACATCGTTGATTGTTACTTGACTTAACTTATAACCATCAATATACGCGCCATCGTGGTTTACCAACCAGCGCTTAAGCAAGCCATATTGCGTATCGTTGGTATCCCACCATGCCGGAGTCAGCGCCCCTCGATCAGCGCCAAAGTCAGCTGGAGATGTCCATGTACCAACTTCCTTGCCATTAATCCACACGGTGATATCGGATGGCCACTCGTTATTGTGCAGCGGTGCTTCCGAACATATCTCCATTGATACCTGCACGCTGAGCAATCTTGCACTGATCGGGAGACGATTGGGAAACACATACTCAAGGTAACCGCTCCGAAACCATAGTAGCCCGGCATGAACTCGCTCAGGCTCGTAATAGCTCAACGGGTCGTCTAAAAAGCCGATCAGCGACGTTGACGATGCTAATCCACATGTCGGCTGCACATTGGATGTGGTGTAAGCTCCAATTGGCATAGCCAGTTCAACAATATCGTTCGCCTTGGCCGCTCCCATTGGAAGACTTACCGTCACGTTATCGTAGCTTCGGGTACAAAACTTTTGTAGTCCATGGACCGCAGCTTGGAGTTCCGTCCGAATCAGGCCCGCTTCTTCCAATATCTTAATGTGGGCGGCAGTTGTAGACGCCGGCAGGCTCAGCATCTCCGCAAGCTCGTTAATCGTTCGCCCGCCTTCTCCAAGGCACTGCAAAAGTCTCCATCGAGGCACTGAAGCAAGTGCTTTAAGTGCCACAACAGTAGTTTCTGGAGCAGCATTTGGGTCGATCCGCAGGGTCTTGCCGTGCATCATTGCACATCTTTCTGCTAACACTGGATTATTGAAATTATTGTGTCGTTGATTGACAATTCGGCATTGACGCAGCAATATATCAATCGTCACAGAAAAGTATAAGCGAGTCGGGCTTTTGTTGTCAATTTTGGCACAGCAAGTATTGAAAGACATGCCCATAGCAAGAAGCGTACCGAAAAAGAAGCACAAAAAGCCTTCTGCGAAATGCAAGCATAACTCTTGCAAGAAAATACCTGGGATTACAAGCCATATGGAGTTGTTCGTTGGAGCTATCGTTGTTGACTTTGGCTCTAAGCCTAAATTGACGGCACAGTTGATGCGGCAGGAGACATTAATGAGAATTGATACAGATAGTATGTAGATAGGATTGCTTCGACTTTGCTGAGCCGGCGTATCACGTTAAAACACGGCTATATCATCTGCTTCCCAAACAAAAGCACCATATCAGTGCCGTCTTTCAACCTTTGTATTGTTACAACGTAATAGTTCACGACCCAGCGACATGAATTAACTGTTTTACAAGGAGAAGATGCTCGATGACACAAACGCATGCGTATCCTCGGCCACAGCTGCAACGCGGCAACTGGGTTCCGCTGAATGGGCAGTGGGATTTTGCAATTGATCCCGAGGCCATGTGGTCGCAGCCCGATCATGTTAACTGGAACGCGACAATCAATGTTCCATTTTCGCCAGAAACGCCCGCCAGTGGAGTTGGTGATACTGGATTTTATCGCGCCTGTTGGTATCGCCGCAGCTTCGACACCCCGACGCTGGCCAATGGTGAGCGGCTCATAGTTCATTTTGGCGCTGTCGACTACTCGGCGTCGGTGTGGGTAAACGGCAAACTGGTAGGTCAACATGAAGGTGGTTTCACGCCATTTCAGGCCGATGTCACCGACGCGTTGATAGCAGGAGCTACTCAAACACTTGTGGTCTGCGCCGAAGATGATCCGCACGACCTTGCCAAACCACGCGGTAAACAAGACTGGCTGCTTGAGCCACACTCAATCTGGTATCCACGCACCACAGGTATTTGGCAAACAGTATGGATGGAGCAAGTACCGCGCACGGCGATTGCTAACATTCGCTGGACGCCTAATCTCACGCGCTGGGAAATTGAGTTTGAAGCACGGATGGACGGGTATCGCCGTGACGACCTGAGGCTGCGGGTCAAGCTGAATGTGGGTGATGTGATTATCGCCGACGATACTTACAAGGTGGTAGCCGGCGAGGTCCACCGACGTATTGCTTTGTCCGACCCCGGCATCGACGATTATCGCAACGAGCTGCTATGGAGTCCCATGCAGCCAACCCTGATTCGCGCGCATCTTCAGCTTTGGGGCAAGCGAGGTGAACTCATTGATGAGGTCAACAGCTACACGGCGCTGCGTCAAAT